>JAISZP010000177.1 GCA_031269135.1 Deltaproteobacteria bacterium
AACGCCAGGTTAGCTGTAATACCCACCCTGCCGACTAAGAAAGACCAGTTTAGCTGAGAAACGCCATTCCGGCGAAGAAACGCCAGGCTAGCTGAAGAAACGCCATGCCGACGAAGAAACGCCATGCCGACTGAGAAATGCCGACTTAGCTGAGTTAATAGTTCAGGCAAGCAAGGCAAGCTAATGACACTGCTCACGCTTACAGCAAAAAGCTTTCAGCAATAAGCTTTCAAAAAAAATTCTCAAAGAAACGCATTTTTTCACTAGCCGAACAAGCCAAGCGGCGACGTTTACGGTTGCTGTCAACTGTTACTGCTGCTGCTGTTGCGAAAGAAAAAAGGGACGGACCGGCAGGAAAGTATTCGTCACAAAAATGTCTTCAAGGCGAAAATAATTCCGACTACCCAGACGGTCACGGTTATCTTACGGTAATTGCCGGAAATCACTTTCATGATTATATATAATTGCCAGCCGATTGCCAAGCTGTCGGATATCCGCCAACTCAAAGCGATCAGAATGAGCGTCGCGAAAGCGGGAAACGATTCGGTTATGTCTTTGAAGTTGAGCTTGGCGACCGACTGCACCATAAGAAGGCCGACCACGACCAGAGCCGGGGCCACAGCGCTGAAGGGTATCATCAAAAACAAAGGAGAAACGAAAAGAGCTATGAAAAAGCAAATCGCCACCACCAAAGCTGTGAGACCTGTTCTTCCGCCGGCGGCGACTCCGGCGCCGCTCTCGGCGTAGGTGGTGTTGGGAGAAAGACCTAAACAACTCCCCACCACGACTCCCATGGAATCGGCTATGAACGCTCTGCCTATCCTGGGTTTGTAGCGCTCGGCGTCGGCGCCCATGACCGAGAAAAGGCCTAAGAATCCCGCCAAGCCGTCTACGACCTCCATAAACAACAAGGCGATGATGACTCCTATGAAATCGAACGAGGTTATGGCGGAGAAATCGAACTTGAAGGCGATCTGGGAAAAACTTGGGGGAAGACTTACGAAACCCTCCGACAGCCCCGCAGTGTTTGTGATTCCCAGCGGAATTCCGATGATGGTGGTGATTATGATGCCGAATAAAATGGCGAACCGAAACTTCAAAGCCATCAGTATTCCCGTCGCAAGCAAACCGAAGACGAACAACAGCGGTTTCCCTTGAGCGATGTCGCCGAGGGCCGGCCCGGGAAGAATGACGCCGCTGTTGAGAAGACCAATGTAGGCTATCATCAGCCCAATGCCCGCGCACACTCCTAATTGGAGGGTCTCGGGGACTTCGCGCAAGATTATCTGCCGAAGCGGAGATATCGACAACAGGACGAAAATGGAGCCGGAAATCAAAACCGCCGTTAGGGCTTGAGGCCAAGAATACCCCATTTGAGTGGCGATCACCACGAAAAAGGCGTTCAGACCCATGCCCGGCGCCACCGCAAAGGGAAGGTTGGCCACAAAGGCCATGATGAGCGTGGCGACGATGGTGCCCAAAGCGGTCGCCGTAAACAGAGCGTCCCTATCCATCCCTGCCTGAGAAAGGATATGGGGGTTGGCCGCCAATACATAAACCATGGAAAAGAAGGTGGTGAGGCCGGCGCTGATCTCAATGAACGGGGAAATCTTTTGACTTTTCAAATTGAACATTGCTCTTTCCTTTTCGAGATTTTTTCAACAGCCGGAAAGAGCTGGCGCCATAAAGCGAGCTGTGTTGCCCTTTCCGGACATAGTCCATCGAAAGGAGGCCTTTACCGTCAACCGCCTGAAATTTACAAGGGCCATATGTGAGTTTAGAACTTGTTTGGCCTGTGGTCCGAGGTCTTCTGGCTCACGGATCGACCGAAACGTCTACGCCTTCCCAGGAAATCAAAAACCCAGTGACAGGCCAAAGCTTACGCCAAGGCCCAAGAGACGCTCGTCCCCGTTCACAGCGGTGGGTCCGCCACGGTCTTTAACCGTGTTCCTATAAATCGTACCATGCATAAAGTAACTCTCATAACGCCTTTTTGTCAACTAAATTAGCGAATTTTATCTTAACCAGCCGGTCCGCCGCCCGGTCCTCCTCGACCCGGCGAATATAAATGAAGAGCGGGCCGAGTTTGAATTTTATAAGGACTCGAATTTTTATGGATAAAAACGAAAGCTGTCATCTGCGGCTCTAAGCGGTCAATATTAGAGCCGCTATGGACATTTTAGAGCTGCTGCGGCCCGTTTGAACCGCTATGGACCGCTTGAGCCTCTAAGACCTCCTGTGGACCCCCGCTTAAAGCCGCTGCGGCCCGTCAAGAGCCTCTTTGCCCCATTGGCGAGGGACTCTTGACGTAAGCATACATGGCCCCTTGCATAGACCAGACTGCCGACAAGCCGCAATCGAATTTGGATTTAGGCGGGAAAATTTAGTTTTATTCGCGTCTTGGACCTCAAGGCTAGACAAAATCAGATGCAAAATCAGATCTCCGGCCCAAGGTCAAAAAAAAATTGCACAGACCGAGCTAGTGTGCTATAACGTACTTAAATCCCTTGTGGGATTACATTCGGTCTGGAGCCGCTCGCCGCCAGATTATAGACTAGTATGCCCAGCCTAAGTTAGGCGCTGGGGGTCTTTGCGCCCCCGCAGTTCGTTTCTCTTTCATAAACCCGGCAGAGCCGGAAATATCGCCCCTTGCTGCTAGTCTTCTGAGCGTCGATCCCTAAAAAAAAGCGGTTCCCCACAGACCTTAAAGGGTTCAAGGGAGGCATATGAGAGGAATTGACAGGCCAGATTGAATTAGGACTCATGGTAGCCCAAGCCTACAAGAGCTACGGCAACCTACAAGCCTTAAAAGGCGTGGACTTAGAGGTTGTGAAGGGCGAGTTTTACACGCTGCTCGGCCCTTCCGGATGTGGAAAAACCACTTTGCTGCGCATCATCGCCGGCCTGGAATTACCAGATTCCGGGCGGGTTTTTCTTGGCGGTCGCGAGGTCACTCATCTTACGGCGGCCAAACGTCAAGTAAACACTGTTTTTCAAAGCTACGCGCTTTTCCCTCACCTTAACATATTCGAAAACGTCGCCTTCGGCCTCAAAGCCCGCAATTTCGACCCTACACAGGTGGGCCGAAAGGTCGGAGAAAGCCTGGAAATGCTCTCTTTGTCCGGGCTGGAGAAACGTTATCCCCACCAATTGTCCGGCGGCCAAAAACAACGAGTGGCCCTCGCTCGCGCTTTGGTCAACGAACCGGAAATCCTCCTTTTAGACGAACCGATGAGCGCCCTCGACGCTCACCTCCGCGCCCAGGTGCAGGAGGATCTAAGGCGTCTGCAGCGCAGTCTCGGCACCACTTTCATCTTGGTCACCCATGACCAGGATGAAGCCATGATGATCTCCGATCGCTTGGCCGTCATGAACAACGGAGTGGTGGTCCAAACAGGCACTCCTAGGCAGGTGTATTCCAAACCGACCAACCAGTTCGTGGCGGAGTTTTTGGGGGCGGCCAACATTTTGCCGGCCCGTCGCCAAGGCAACCAATTGTTCACAAACCTTGGCCCTCTGCACGTCTCTGAAACCCCATATTGGGAAGAAGGGCACTTGGCCATCAGGCCGGAGCACATCGTGCTTGAAGGAGAAATCCCTCAAGGCTCGGTCAATTGCGTCCGGGCCCAGGTCCGTGAAGCCATTTACCGCGGTCAGAGTTTGGACCTCTGGCTCGATCCCGGTCCGCTACGGGTGCGCACCAACACCAGAGACAGACTCGGACCAGGAGATCAAGTCAGCCTGTTCTTTCCTCCGGACGATCTGGTGGCTCTGGACAACCAGCCGTCCCGCTACTGATCCCAGCGACAACTGACCACGAGGCCCAAGGCAAGTAAAGATGCTCTGGGCCTCTTTTTTTCCTCTCTCCCACGCCGTCGGCGGTTGCGGAGGTCGGCAGTGGACGACGAAAAAACCACCAACAAAAATCCCGCCAACAAAAAACCTGCCATGATCTCTTGGCGTGGCGACGTGACGAAGCTTTCGAGTCTTCGCCTCAAAGGATTCGCCCTAGCCGCGCCCCCGATGTTGTGGCTGCTTTTTCTTTTGACCATACCCTGCATCTCTTTCATATTCATAGCCTTGGCTCAAAGAGGCGAATACGGAGACGTGGTCTGGAATTTCTCCGCCCACAACCTCAAACGCCTGATCGGTTTCGGGTCGTTTGGTTGGAGCATAGACTATCTAAAAATCCTAGGCAGAAGTCTGTTGGTCGCACTCGTCACCACAGTGGCCTGCGTGGCGCTGGCCTACCCGCTGACCTTTCATGTGGCCACCAGACCGCGCAAAAGCAGGGTTTTCTGGCTGACCTTAATCATCGTTCCATTTTGGACCAACGTGGTCGTCAGAACATACGCCTGGCTTTTGGTGTTGGGACCAAATCTTCCGCCTGCCAAACTCGCGGCCTGGGTCGGTCTGATCCCTGCGGGCACCGCTCTCTACCCCAGTTCCATGGCCGTCTATCTGGGCATGATCACCACTTTTTTGCCCTTCATGGCTCTTCCTCTATACGCCAGCGTCGAGAGGCTAAACTGGGATCTGTTGGAAGCCGCCAAAGATCTCTACGCCAGTCGTTGGCAGGTCTTCAGACAAGCGATACTGCCTCAGACGTGGCCGGGACTGTCGGTGGGCATAATCGTGACCTTCGTTCCGGCCATGGCCATGTTCGTGGTGACCGACATCTTGGGCGGCGCCAAATACATGCTGATAGGAAACCTCATTCAGCAGCAGTTCAGTCAGGCCAGAGATTGGCCGTTTGGGGCGGCCTTATCGGTGGCGCTGATGGTCATGACCCTGATTTCTCTTTCGGTCTTCCGTCGCCGAAAGATCAACCTCGATCAAAACATCAACCTTGATCAAAATTAGAGGCTTAAATGGAAAACAAAAGGCCTCTAATCGCCCTGACAGCCATATTCAGCCTAGTGCTGCTGTACATCCCCTCCGTAGCGGTGGCCGTGTTCTCGGTCAATAAAGCCCGATACGGTCTGGCCTGGCGCGGCTTCACGCTGGATTGGTACATGAAATTATTCGAAAACGAATATATTCTCAACGCCGCCCTCAACAGCCTGATTTTGGCCGTCATCTCGACTTTGGTCGCGACAGTCCTGGGCACCGCCCTCGCCTTGGGAATCGACCGCTCTCCTTGGTCGGGCTCGTTTCACCGCTTTTTCGATCTCGTCATCAACCTTCCGGTGGTCGTCCCAGACATCATAATGGCCGTAGCCTTGACTCTCGCCTTCAACGTCCTGCGGATGGTCTCCTCGGCCTTCGATTTGGGCATGACCACCTTGATCATCGGGCACATCACCTTTCAGATATCGTTCGTGACCTTGGTCGTCAGAAGCAGGCTCGCCTCCCTCAACAAGGAAACGGACGAAGCGGCGAGGGACCTTTTCGCCTCGAGTTTCTATCTCTTCAGGCGCGTGACTCTGCCTCTGATAATGCCTGGAGTCTTAGCCGGAGCGATGTTGGCTTTCACGCTCTCGCTCGATGACTTCATCATCAGTTTTTTCACTCACGGCCCGGATTCCGTGACGCTGCCGATCTTCATCTTCGCCTCATTAAAGCGAGGCCTGACCCCTGAGATCCACGCCTTATCGACGGTCATGCTTTTATTCACCGTGGTGTTGGTGGTACTTGCGGAAAGATTGGCCAGACGATTCTGAGACTGTTTTATGTGCAAAGACTGCTTCAGCCTGCAAAGCTGCTTTAGCTTGCAAGCTATTTTAACCTGCAAGCCTCGCGCACCCATTTCAAGCGCTTTATCTCAGTCGTAGCCGGGATGGTGCAGTCCGCTCCGATCATCACCCCTATCGGTCCGGCCTCGGCGATCAGCTCTGCGGCGTAATCTTTTATCTGCTTTTCGGTCCCGGTCTGCAAAATAGAGCCGTCGACATTGGGAAAGCCGCCTATGACGGCCCTGCCGCCGAAAAGGATCCTGCCTTGCCGAAGACTTACGTTTTCGACGTGAACCGCCCAGCTGAAGGCTTGGGCAGGGTAAGCGCCGAAATACTCCAAGCGGTTT
>JAISZP010000275.1 GCA_031269135.1 Deltaproteobacteria bacterium
AGCTCCTTTTTCACAAGAGTCTGAAAAAGACCTCCCCAAAAGTCCGCAAAGAAGGTCTGATACTGGGGCTATTGATGGCAGGGGGCTACATACTCCAGGTCTACAGCATCAATTTCACCGACGTGGCCAGAGCCGCCTTTCTGACCTGCATCTGCCTGATAGGCATACCCATATTCAGCTTCATCCTCTTCAAAGAGGTGATAAAACTCCATAGCCTCATCGGGGTCATACTGGCCGTCATAGGACTCTATATTTTCTTAGATCCCAACTTCGCCGGAATCAACGCCGGAGACATTTTAGGTCTTTTGTCAATCCCTCCGTGGGCTCTGTATATGATATACCTCAGCGTCTTCACTAACGGCAAAGAGGGTCCGGACGTCACCAACCAATATCTATACTGGCAACTCATCGGAGTTCTGCCGGCAGCCTTAATGACGGCCTTAATCTTTGAAAGCGGGCTAATCGCGCCTCTTCATCCCGACCTTGGCAAGGGCCTCACGTTAAGCCCAAAGTTGGTGATTGGAGTGGTGTTCAACGGCGTTTTCGCCTCTCTTGCGACAGTGTACCTTCAAACGAGATGCCAAAGGTACACCTCGGCCGTTCAGGCCATGATCTGCTTTCAAGTCGAACCAATTGTAGCCACCATCGCCGCCTTGATCATTTTAAGCGAAAGCCTCAACGCCCATGTCGTAGTGGGGGGAATCATCATCCTTTCGGCGGTCGTCTCATCGGAGCTAGGCGGAATTCTAGTCAGGCGGAATTCCAGTTCAGAGAAAAAAATCGACGCCTAAAATATAATTATTTTCGCATTTTCTGATTGCCTGAGACAACTTAAAAATAATCTTCACTCCAAAATGGAAACCCATTTTGACCAAGGAAACCTCACATGAAACCTTGGCAAGCGGACATTTTTATCCTCATTTCCAGCATATTTTGGGGATTTGCCTACATTTTCAACCGGTGGGCTTTACTTTATTGCTCTCCAGCTCTTTTCGTCTTTTTCCGTTTCGCCTTAGCGGCATTAGCTGCAGGGCTGATTCTTCATAAATCCATTCGCTTGACCTCCCCCCTCCGCCGCAGACAGGGACTCATCTTAGGACTCTTGATGGGTTGCGGTTATATTCTGCAAATCTTCAGCGTCAACTTCACCCAAGTCGCCAGATCCGCCTTCATTTCGTCGATGTTTTTATTGGCTGTTCCGATAATGGGTTTTTTAATCTTTCGCGACATCATCAAGATCCCTAATCTGATCGGCGTGGTGCTTGCGGCTATAGGATTGTACATCTTCCTCGACCCCAATTTTTCAGGCGTAAACGCCGGCGACGTCATGGCCTTTGCGTCAATCCCTATGTGGGCTCTGTACATGATCTACCTCAGCGTCTACACTAAACAAGACCATGAAAAGGACTCAAGTCTTCAATTTTTGTTTTGGCAGTTGATAGGCCTATTGCCGGTTTCCCTTTTGACATACTTGGTCTTTGAATCAGGACTCTTTTTGTCTCCCCTTCACCCTGACCTTGGAAAAGGCCTGACCATCACCCCGATGTTTTTGACGGGTTTATCTTTCACCGCCTTTTTATGCTCGATATTAGCCGTCTTTCTTCAAACCAGATTTCAAAAATACACTACCGCTGTTCAGGCCGCAAACTGCTACCAAATCCAGCCTATCATAGCGACTCTGGCGGCTTTTTTCATTCTCGGAGAGCCGCTGAAAAATCGCACAATCATTGGCGGGGCCATAATCATAGCCGCCCTATTGTGTTCTGAAGTAGGCGGAGTATTGATGGACAAGAAAAAAGCTCCTCAGAGCTAGCCTGCCGACTTGAGCCGCTGCCTCAAGGCGCCGCCGGTCAAACTTCCGCATAGCCTCGCTTTTAATGCCGATGATGATGTTTGGATTTCCCCCGACTGAAAGGCCGGCTCATATGTCTCATATGTCTCGCGCCGTCAGGAGTCATTAGCCCGATTATGAGCGCCGAGTCCAAATTCTGGAGCAAGCTTGCCGCCGACATCTCCGCACCCAGGGCCGGCGCCAGGGCATCTATGAAGCCTGGCCCGAATGAAGCTTGCCCTAAATGAAGCTTGCCCTAAATGGAGCTTGACCCAAATGGGACCCAGCAGAAACGGAGCCTGGCCGCAACGGAACTCGGCTAAAACGAAATATCTCCGCCAAAGCCTTGAGAAAGACTGGAAAACGAATAATATTTTTGCTAAAATATCCAGAAAAGCTTTCTAATCAAAAGCGTCCTGACTAAAAAGCGTCCTGAACAAAAATCATCATGACCAAAAAGCGTCTTGAACAAAAAACCGTCTAGACCGAAAACTGCTGGGCCTTCCGGTCTAGTCGAACTTCTTTAAAATATTTCTCCAGTTGATTAGCATAGCCTAAAGACTGCCGATTATAGTCGGTGGTCTTTTTTTTTACTTGAAATTGAAGCGCTGAACTTAAAAAAATTCATGTACTACTAATAAATTTAAATTCATAAACATAAAAATCTAAAGGCTATAAATCCTAAAGTCTATAATTTCTAAAATCTATAAATTCCTAAAGTCTATAATTTCTACAGTCTTTAATTTTCATAATAGTCGAAGTCAAGAGCTAAAATATCGGTGGGCTATCGGCGGCAATCCGACTAATCGGCTGATGGGCGGGTTTCGACGATTGGGAGGTCGAAATGAAATACGACGACAAACTGACAGGCAAAGTCATGGAGTTAGCGGAAAAACTCGGCTCCAGCCTTACCGGCATCGCTGACGCCGAGGTGCTGGATCAAGCCCTTGAAGAGGAATTTCGCCCTCAAGACGTGTTGCCAGGTTGCCGGACGGTGGTGGTCATGAGCCTGCATATCCCTGACGGCTCGCTGGAGATTATGCGCCGAGGTTTTTCCAGCTACAGCTATAACCTCTTCGGCTACGCCTATCTTAACCGCGAACTCGATTTTCTCGCCTACAGGATGAGCAATTTCTTAGACGGCGAGGGCTGGGCGACCATTCCGCTGCCGGCCAGAAACGCTTCCATCGGCGCCAGGAAAAAAAGTTACGGCATGATCTCTTTTCGCCACGCGGCGGTGGCCGCAGGTCTTGCCTCGTTCGGCCTTTCCGGCCTCGCCTTGACTCCGAAGTTCGGCTCCCGCCAGCGCTTCATCGGCCTTCCGACCTCCGCTCCATTACGACCCACCGAGGTTTTGCTGGCTCAAAAAGAAGTATGCGACGGTTGCTTGGAATGCATCGCCCATTGCCCAGCCGGAGCTCTCAGCATAAAGCCTCCTCATGAAGTGACCATGGGAAAAATCACTTACCGTTACGCCAATGCGATTCCGTCGAAATGCCGCATGATGGCCTCGGGACTATCGACCAAGGTTTGGCCGGGAGCGAAATTCAATCCCAAGGTCGACGTCGAATATATTGAGGACCCGACACCTGAGCAGGTGTTTCGCCAATTATGGGAGCAAAGAGACCCCAGATTGCGTGTTTTAGAGCACTCCGAGGCCACCTTCGGAGCGACCAACTGCGGTCGATGTATGGCTTTCTGCACGGCGGGACATCAGGCTATGAAAAACCGCCTCAATCCGCAGGAAAAAACAAGAGGATACTGCGACGATATGGTGTTGGGACCCAAGGGGGATTTGACGGCGCTCAGACCCAGGCCCAGAAAGGCCGGACTTGAGTTGTTGGGCATAAGTCAAGCTGAGGCAGAAAAGGGAAACGCAAAAAGCAATCCTTAGTCTTAACCCATCCAGATAGTCTTAACCGCATTCAGATGGCTTCAACCGCATTCAGATGGCTTAACCGCATTCTGATGGCTTCAACCGCATTCAGATGGAGAATTCCAACAGTTCAGAGCGCCAAAGCCTTCTAGAGACGACGCCGTCATGCATCATTAGGATTTTTTCGCACAACTGGGCCACGACGGCTAAATCGTGACTGACCAAAAGCATGCTCAAGCTCCTTTCCTCCCGGACGGCGGATAAAAGGTTCAGCACCTCCGCCTGAACAGATACGTCTAAAGCTGAAGTGGGTTCGTCTAAAAGAAGAATCCTCGGCTCCACCAACAAAGCTCTGGCCACGCAAAGTCTCTGCCTCTGACCGCCTGAGAGTTGATAAGGATACCGATACCTCAGTGTCCTGGAAAGCGAGACGCCGTCTAAAGCTTTGAGTATGCGCGCATCGGCCTCTTTAAAACGGTGCACGACCACAGCTTCCCGTAAGATGTCGTCCACCGTGTGAACAGGATTCAAGGCTGCCGACGGGTCCTGGAAAACCATCTGAATAAGGCGGGCGTCGGCTAAAGAACGCTTACGATTGACGGGACTCCCAAAAAACTCCATCGTTCCCGACCAGCGATTCTCTAGGCCGGCCAGAGCTCTGAGAAGGGTGCTTTTACCGCAACCTGACTGCCCGATAATCCCCAAACAATCGCCGTCCTTCAAACTCAGTTCAAGCCCTTTGACCGGCGCGACCGTCCCGAAATCGACGGTGAAATCTCTGACTTCCAAGGCTGCGCTCATGTCAGCCATGCCGGATCTCGATTGAGGACCGCCAGTTTTTTATTGAACTCGCCCAATTTCGGAAGACAGGCCAAAAGTCCCCGGGTATAGGGATGAGTCGCTTTTTCAATCAGGCCCCCGTTAATTTCTTCCACCACCCGTCCCGCATACATGACCATAACTCTGTCGGCGAAACCTGCCACCAATTCCAAATCATGACTTATCAAAACCACCGCCAGATTCCTTTGCGCTCTTTGTTTGTCGATCAGCTCCAATATGGCCTTGCGGAGCGACACGTCCAAGGCCGAGGTGACCTCGTCGGCCACCAAAAGACTCGGCTCAGAGGCCAGCATCATCGCTATCATGGCTCTCTGGGCCATGCCTCCGGAAACCTGATGAGGAAAACTCTGTTTGACTCTTTGAGGGTCTTTCAAGCCGACATCCTCCAAAAGCTCCAAAACCCTCGCGTCCGCCTGCCTTTTATCGCACATCTTATGAATCAACAGGGCTTCTTTGATCTGGCTTCCTATACGTCTGGTAGGCTCCAAACCTTGATGAGGATCTTGGACGACCAAACTCACCCGCCTACCTCGGAAACGCTCAAGATCCTTTTCTTGAAGATTCAG
>JAISZP010000076.1 GCA_031269135.1 Deltaproteobacteria bacterium
AGCGCCTGTCTTGGCTTCATCGATGGCTTGGAGTTGGCGGCCCTAAAAATAGAGAACTCTCTGTCTGAATACGCCTTAATCGCCGCTGGAGAAAATAGTCGACCCATCATAGAAAATACCGTCTCAAAGTTGTTGGAACCCTCGATTACGATAAAAGACTTCTTCAGCAATTTCGCATCTCTGACTTTGGGAAGCGGCGGAGCGGCCATGATTGCGGGACCTGTCGACAAGCACCCCAAGGCCCCTAGACTTAAATCCATGGTAAGCGCAAGCGACGCCGCTTCCAACAATTTGTGTCGTGGGGACTTTTCCGGAATGAGGACGGATTCTGCGGCTCTTTTGGAAGCGGGGGTGGCTTTGGCGGGAGAAACGTTTAAACAAGGAGCGAAGAGCTTTGGTTGGACTTCAGATTCTTTCGACGTCATCATCTGTCACCAGGTGAGCCAAGCCAACACCAGGCGTCTGTGCGAGCACCTGGGACTTGATTGGGACAAGCTGATAAAGACCTACCCTCAATACGGCAACATGGGTCCAGTAGCCGTTCCATTCACCTTCGATCTAGCCTTCAATCAAGGACTTATCCGCCCTGGAGACAGGGTGGCCTTGATGGGCATCGGTTCTGGGCTATGTTGCGCCATGATGGAAGTAGAGATCCCACTTTGATCGCCGCGAAAAACCTTTCAATTTTCAGCGGCGACGAGAGAGGACAGATTGAGAGGGCATTGATTTAAAGATCATTCGATCGAAAAATCATCAATGGAAAGAACCTTAAGCGAAAGATCTTTAATGGAGAGATCATTGATGGAGAGGTCGTTTAGGTCATGCAAGCGCATCGATGTAACCGATGCGCATGAGGCTTAAAATCGATAGCGGGGTGAAAAGGACAAGCCTGAAAGACTTCACGCAAATAATTTTGCGACCTTTCACCGTCCAAATTCGCTTGTCGCAACCGCTTTAGAGACTTGACTCATTTGACCAAAAGACTTAAAGCTATTCGGGCCTTCAGCTCGCCGGAAGCCATGTCATCGGTTTAGAACTTCCACGATCTTCACCCACACATTAGTCCGATCGCTGACGACCAAGGCGACCTTAAATACTCGGTTGGATCCGCGCAAAAACATGTCGGCGTATTTTATATCTATCTGAGTTATGGCTTTCTTGACCAGATTGGCCAGTTTGTCCAGTTTGGCCATTTCCAAGCGAAGTTTGTCATACTCTGGTTTTTCTTGCTCTGTTAGTTGTTTTGGGCTAACGGTCATCTCGCTAGATTTGGGTTTAGCCTTCGTCTCAGGCTGCTCTTTCTCCGACAAACACTTGACTTCAATAAAGTAATCATCGCCGGCAGG
Source organism: Deltaproteobacteria bacterium (assembly GCA_031269135.1). Taxonomy (GTDB): domain Bacteria; phylum Desulfobacterota; class Desulfarculia; order Adiutricales; family Adiutricaceae; genus JAISZP01. Next base: position 1,347 of record JAISZP010000076.1, read on the forward strand.
CGACTTTAGATGGACGCTATATTCTTCTTCTCCCGCAGTTCCATCGTTTTGCGCGTATTGGTCCGCCGTGATTAACGCCGAACGCAGCAGAGCGTGGTAATGCTTCTCGGAGGCATTGGAACCGCATTTGTACTGAGTCAGGTAATCGCTAAAGGCTTTCTCGAACCCCAAAGCGTCTTGGGCGAACAGCGCCTTCATAATCTGCGAGCTAAACTCTATGGCCAACCCTAATTTTTTGGGCCTCTGGCGCGAAACCAGCACCGTCACAAGCGAAGCCTTCACTTCCAAGTTAGGAACGCCAAGAAGAAAACAGGACTCGTCTTCCGATTCTGATGCAATCTCTTTGACGGTCAAGTGGCCGGTTTGCAGCAACAAAGAGGCCGGATCAATTTGGTCGATTTTATCGATCTGGATATCCCCACTTCTCATGGGAGCTATCTTTTTAGACAAATCAAAAACTGTCGGCTGCAAGTCAATCAGTTTTTTTAGAAAAGCGGCCTCCCTTAATTCGAACCGGTAGTCGAAGAACCTACATGTATAAAAAAAATGGAGCACGCTCCAGGGATTGTAGACCTTGGTTTTCCCGTCCCAAGAGTATCCGTCAAGCCACCATTGAAGCACTTTTTTCAATTGTTCCCCAGTGACGGCAGCGTCTATGCTTTTGTCGCCTTTAAGAGACTTCAAAGTGTAATCAAGGCGATTTTCAAAAAGAGCGCTGAATTCTTCGCAGTTGAAACCGCAGATGTCGGCGAAAGCGGGATTGAAGGTGATATCGTCGAGGTTGTTCAAGCCGGAAAAAATGGAGGATTTGCTGAACCTGGTCACGCCGGTTATAAAAACAAGCCCCAGCTTATCCTCGTTAGTTTTCAGCGAGCTATAGAACTCATCGAGTTCGGAGCGGATTTCGTCGGCCAAGGCGGGTTCAGCGAGATGCTTGAAGATCGGAGCGTCATAGTCATCGATGAGAACAGCCGCTTTTTGGCCATATTTATCATAAAGCAGTTCAATGAGGCTTCTTAACGCCGCACTTGGAGAAGAAGAAGAAGAAACCGGCAGCTCAAGTTTTTCTCTTTCGGCGACGTCGTCCAAATAGAGATTCAATTCTTTTCGGAACGACATCCTGGAACTGGAACGAATCCAGCGCATTTCCAGCTTTATGACCGGATGCGGCGTCCAGTGGTAATCCGAGCCGTCGATCCAAAGCCCTTTGAATAGATCCCGACGTCCTTCCAGGATGGCCTTAAGAGTGCTCAGCAAGAGCGTTTTTCCAAAATAGCGGGGCCGAGACAGAAAATACGGCATAGGCCGTTGGACCAGCTTGTGCAGAAGATGCGTCTTGTCGGCATAATAAAAATCGTCGTCGTCTTTTCTTAGCCAAGAGAAATCACGCATGTCGATAGGTATATTTTTCATTGTCAGACCTTAAAAGTGGCGATAAGCGAGTTACTTAACTAATGCAGGAGAGTATAGGTTGCCTGCGTCAATTTGCGTCTTATCCTCATTATATCAAATATAGTCAGGCTCGCCAAGAAAAAAACGTTCTATAGCGGTCGCATCGCGCAGTCGCATCGTCGGCTGCAAGAGACGACTCGCCGGAAGTCGGCCGCCGCGGAACAACGAGCAGCTTTCATAGCGCAAGCGCAGCCGCCGCCGAAGGCAAGCAAGCGCCTGCATCGTCGGAACTTGCGATCGCTTATCCAACCGCGCCGCTTGACTTATCCCGCCGACAGACTCAAGTCCGAATCAGACCATAAGCTCGCCGGAAGCCTTTTTGTCGATTTAGATTTTGGTCTCTTGCGGGATTTGCGGTCATTTTGATATCCTGAAGCGATCTGGTATCCTGAAACAAGCTGATATCCTGAAGCGATCTGGCATCCTGAAACAAGCTGATATCCTGAAGCAATCTGGCATCCTGAAACAAGCTGATATCCTGAAGCAATCTGGCATCCTGAAACAAGCTGAGATCCTGAAGCAATCTGGCATCCTGAA
>JAISZP010000357.1 GCA_031269135.1 Deltaproteobacteria bacterium
TTCGCCATTTCGGTTGAATGGGGCTGAGCAGCTGTTTAAATTTTTTTAATGCAAATGAGCAATCCAACGTCAAAACTCTTTTGCGACTTCATATCGCCGAAAAAAAGGTCCTGAAACTACACCTTCAGCTTCAGCTTCATAGTCCAAGCAGATCAAACTGTTTCAGCTTGCGCTTCAATCTCAGCCCTCCTGAGCGACCATGCGGCAGCGGTTTCCGAATCCATTTCAAGCGTTTTGTGCGGACATGCTGCTCCGGCTTTCGCCGCCGTCAACCAGAATTGCTGACGTCGCATCGATATTCCGCATAGCTGCATTGATTGGATTTTTACCAGATAAGTGGATCAAAATTGAACTTTTTTACCAATTTAAAGTATATCACCCAAAAGCTGATTTTGCGAATCCATAAAAATTGATAAATGATAGGGCGCCTACCTTTAGGCCTTTTGGTTTAAGAAAGTTTGGACGCGAACAAGTGATGTAACAGCTAAATTTTAGATATAAATGATGTAAAAATTAAATTGATATAAAAATGTAGTCGAATAAAAAAAATAGATAAATCAATCAATGATCGATATTCATATAAATCTAAATATTATTTTGTTTTTATTCCAAAACAATAAATTTATTGCATTGTTAGTCTAATTTTTCAATGAATTTAAGTATCAATTCGTCAATAGATAGCAAAAATTTTACATAAATTATGAATTTTAATTTTCTTATGAATGCGTCAAGTGAAATCGCAGCGATAAACTCGGCAATTGATTGAATTCAAAGTTTCCATCAGAATGAACGTCAGTTCTTTATCGTTTAAACGACCATTAAGATAAAAAGACCGACATGACTGCCTGACGAGACTGCCTGACACGACTGCCCGACACGATTGATAGACAAGATTGATGGACCGCTAAGACTGCAAAATCCCGTTTCGACACAGCTTTGGAAGGCGATAAGCATTAAAGTCCGGTAAATATTTTGCAGCCTTTTCAGCTCTCTTTCTTTTTTTTCCGCCTCTGGTCCAAAAATTCTTTCAAGGCCTTCTCCCGGCCTCTGTCGGTAGGATGGTAGTAGCGTTTGCCGATTAATTCTTCAGGCAGGTGCTCTTGGTCGACCTCTGCGTCTTGGTAGTCATGGGCGTACTTGTAACCCTTGGCGTACCCCAATTGTTTCATTAGTTTGGTGGGGGCGTTGCGGATGTGGAGAGGCACAGGAAGCGGTCCTAACGTTCTGGCGTCTTGTCGGGCCTGGCCGAAGGCTTTGTAGACGGCGTTCGACTTCGGCGCCAGCGCCAGGTGTACGGCCAGATGCGCCAAGGCGAGATCCCCTTCCGGAGATCCTAAGAGTCGATAGCTGTCCAAGGCGGATATCCCAAGCATCAACGCCAAGGGATCGGCTAACCCCACGTCTTCCGAAGCGAAGCGGATCATGCGTCTTAGAAGAAATAGCGGATCTTCCCCGCCTTCCAGCATTCTCGCCAGCCAATATAGCGCCCCGTCAGGATCGCCGTCTCTCAGCGATTTGTGAAGAGCGGAGATGAGATTGTAATGTTCTTCCCCATCCTTGTCGTAACGCCAGGCCTTTCGCTGGACCGATTCTTCAACAGTCTCGACCGTGATCGTTTTTTTGCCGTCGCTGTCGGAGCGAGCTAAGCTCGCCGCTAGTTCCAAGGCGTTCAGCAGAGATCTCGCATCCCCTCCAGACGATCTAAGCAAAAACTCTACGGCCTCCGGAGTCGCGCTCGCTTCGAGTTTTCCGAGTCCCCTTTCGGAGTCGGCAAGGGCTCTTGCCGTCAACGACTCCAAGTCCTCTCTGCTTAAGGGTTCCAGAACAAGCACTCTTGTTCTTGAGAGAAGAGCGGGGATTATCTCGAAAGAGGGGTTTTCGGTGGTCGCCCCGATGAGAGTCAGAAGGCCGCTTTCCACGTGCGGCAAGAATGCGTCTTGTTGGGCTTTATTGAAGCGGTGGATCTCATCGACGAATAGAACTGTGGCTTTCTTATGAGCTTGACGGGTGAGTCGGGCTTTTTCGACTACTTCTCTGACGTCTTTGATTCCCGAGAGAACGGCTGAAAATTCCACGTAAGCCGCATCGGCTTTTTGAGTTATAAGTCTGGCTAGGCTGGTTTTGCCTACCCCAGGCGGTCCCCAGAGGATAAGAGAAGCGACTTGCCCCTGTTCATAAAGAAGGCGCAGAAGTTTATCAGGACCGAGCAGGTGTTTTTGCCCGATGAATTCATCCAAATGCCTCGGCCTCAGTCTTTGGGCCAAGGGTTCCCATAGGGAAGCGACATCGTCCGTCATGACCATTTCCCCGATGTCAGTTGATTCCAGATCTCTTTGGTTCTCCTGATCAGATCCGCCAAAGAGTCTTCGTTATTGATGATAAGATTGGAGCGTCTTAGTTTTTCGCCCATTGGCCACTGAGCTTTGAGAATTTTCTTGGCCTTTCGGCTGCCGAGATCGGGATTTCTGTATAAAAGGCGCTTGAGCTGGGTCTCCGGAGAGGTATAACTTAAGGCGACCGGGTAAAATAAGCCGGCTAGGGCCGCTTCAAACAACAACGGAACCTCGATGACCACCAGCGGTTCATCGCCGAAATCTTGCAGCTCTTGGAGCATCAATCGCCAGGCGATCGGGTGGATTATGGCCTCAAGAGCCAGCCTTAGTCCGCTGTCTTTAAAAACCTTCTGGGCGATCAAAGCCCGGTCGAGCGAGCCGTCCGGCCTTAAAACCTTATTTTGAAAAAGTTCGCAGACCTCTTCGAAGCCTTTGGCGCCGGGTTCCACCGCTTTTCTGGCGAGCACGTCGAAGTCTATGCTCACGGCGCCGAAGGCCGCCAAAAGAGCGGCCACGGTGGACTTGCCCGAGGCGATGCCTCCGGTCAAAGCCACTTTCACCGAGTCTTTAGTGGAGCGGAGCAGAGCTTGCGGATCGGTGGCCCAAGCGGGCGGCGGCGCATCAGGGGGTCTTGGCGAAGGTTTTGGGGGTCTAGGAGGGAGTTCCATCTTTTTTTCCTTCCAAATTTTCAAGGTAGGGGAAAAAGTCTTTGGGCTGTTGAAGAATGTGCAGAGCTCCGGCTTTGGAAAGCTCTTGCGCCGCTTTGAAGCCCCAGGCCACTCCTATGGGGCGGCACCCGCAATTTATCGCCGTCTTGATGTCCACGTCGGTATCTCCAAAGTAAAAGACGGATTCCGGCGCGATTCCCAAAGACTTTAGAGCCTCTTTAGCTCCAGTCAAATCCGGTTTGGGCGGACGCTGGGGCGACACTCCTAGGATATAATTAAATCGGTTGGGAAAAAAGTGTTCAACCACCGTTTTGGCGTTATTATGTTCTTTATTCGACAATACGGCCAGTCGCCAACCTTTGTCGGCCATCTCAGACAATAGTTCGGGTATTCCGGGGAAGGGTTTGGTTTTAACGAGCTGGCGCTTTGAATATTCAATTCTATAAATGCTCAGTACGCGCGCCATAAATTCGGCGGTGCGCTTTTGCTGTGGCAGGGCTCTTTCCACCAGTTTGGCCGCTCCGCTTCCAACCATTGTTTTGACGGCGTCTAAGCTGTGAGTCGGCAAGCCTTCTTGAGTCAAAACCTCATTTATGCTGTCGCATAAATCGCCGATAGTGTCTAAGATAGTGCCGTCGAGATCGAATATAGCTGCTTTTCTGGTCAATTTAGTCTTCTCCTATGAGCGAAAATACGCCGAAAATATAAAAAACCCGCAAACCATCTTTTCAGACGCTTTGCGGGTTTGCTCTTTTCTATCGTCGCCGGCTAGCCATCTGCGTCAAGCTGTCCGCGTCAAGCCGGCGATACGGGAAACAGGCGAAGATTACTCCTTGGGTTCTTCGGCGGGAGCAGCGTCATCAGCGCCTTCGGCAGGTTCTACAGGAGTGCCTTCAGCGGCGGCTTCTTCGGCGGCAGGCGCAGCGGCTTCTTCAGCAGCCGGCTCAGCGGCGGCTTCGTCGGCGGGAGGCGCAGCGGCTTCTTCAGCAGCTGGTTCTGCGGCATCTCCAGCGGCGGGCGCAGCGGCTTCTTCAGCGGCAGGCTCGGCTGCGCCTTCAGCTGCAGGTTCAGCGGCGCCTTCGGCGGCAGGCTCAGCGGCGCCTTCAGCGGCAGGCTCGGCAGCAGGTTCGGCGGCGGGTTCAGCGGCAGGCTCGGCAGCGGGAGCGGCTGCAGGTTCAGCGGCGGGAGCGGCGGCAGGCTCAGCGGCAGGAGCGGCTGGGGCGGGCTTTTGCTCTTCACCGCAGCCGATAAACAGTACTGCGGCTAAAATAGACAAAGAAAGAACTAAAAGAATCTTAGTCGTAAAAGCGGTTTTCATACATCCTCCATGGGGAATCGCAAAATTGCGTAAGCATGTCGACAAACCAAAGGTTGAGACCCGGTTTGTCTTGATTTTTATTCGGCTATTTTTGCCGACTAGCAGCTTATTTGCTTGGGCGTGGTAAGCGTTTCGTAATTAAAACATTGAAGACCAGTAGGCTTTAGCCTATTGGATGAATGCGCGTATATCGCAATTTTTGGTTCGAGCATAAAAACGGGCGCTCGAAAAAAACCTCGAAAAAAAACTCGAAAAAAACGTGGATATCTCCGGCAGCCTATCAAATCGCTAGGCTCACAATTGGAATCGGATTTGCCGCGACGACATCGAAACCGTTTTTTAAGCTCCAAGCGCTGTTTTCGCCGCTTGAACGCTTTATAATCTGCAACAAAAGCATCCTAACAAAGGCATCTTAACAAAGGCATCCTGACAAAAGTCGATGTCGAATGTTGGAATCCGAGGCGATAGCCAGGGGCGAACATGCTCAGGGCAGTTCGTTTTCAAATGCTTGATCCGGGACTCGGTCCGCTGAAATCTTTCTTGATTTCTTTACTTGTTTTCCTTGCTTGGTTTCCCTGCTTGGTTTCTTTGCTTGCTTTGCTTTGCTTTGCTTTCTTTCTTTGCTCGAGCTGTTCACGTTTTCTTCGATCGCTGGGCTTAGACTTGAACGACGCTTGTCTTGGATTGACGACGTAAAGGGTTTGTCCGCCAAACAGTTATGGGGACGGACCCAATGAGATCCAAAGAGCGGACTATACCAGAACCTAACGATCTTGGCAAGAAATAAAAGAAATAAAAAATCAAAGCTATGGATGCTGAAAAAGGTCCGGTCGGCTGCTTTTGTTTTAGGCCTCAAAATTGCTTTTAAGTTATGAGTTAGAGCTATGATTTATGAGTTAGAGTTGCGATTTTAGACTGGTCGTCTTTTACGGCAGAAAGCGTTTTCCCTTGCGAGCGTTTTGACTTGTTTCGACGCCGTATTTGTCGGCTGACGATAGTCTATGGAATAAAAATTATCAGAGTGACGGCAACAGCCATAAAAAGCGATGAATTTTATCGGCGTCCGGCATATGCCGAACTATGTCATGTTATGTCATGCCGACAGCGTCATGGTCGATAGCGTCAAGTCCGTAGTCTTTAATCCGTTAGATGCCGCCTTGACATGGGCACGTCTCACCGCAAGCGCTTCGCCCATTTAGACAAATTAGATTTGACGCCGACTCGGTGAAAATTGATTATAACAGCTTTTTAAGATTTTTTTAACATATATCTTTAGTCCATAATTTTTTTCTTGTTCTTTGTTTTAGAGCCGAGTTTTATGGCGCTCGGCTCAGCTGAAGGCGGTTGGAGACTATTATCGT
>JAISZP010000361.1 GCA_031269135.1 Deltaproteobacteria bacterium
GTCGCACTCTACCACTGAGTTATTCCCGCGCCAATTTCAACACCCGCTGGGATGACTTTTAGTCGGCCCACCAGGGCAGGTTGCCTCGGCAACTGAATTTCCTTTTTTAACCTAAAGAAGGCTCTTTGTCAACTAAAAAGTTAAGCACGTTTTTGCGTGGATATTAGCATTTTTATCAAGATAATATAAATTAAAAATCGTGAAAACGGTCATTTTGTCTTGAAAAATAGGAAAAAATACTTTATGAGCTATGTCGATTAATTGGTTAAATTCGCAGGCAAAATTGTTTTTTCGGACAATCGCCTATCGCTTTTTTCTTGCTTGCGGCGGCTGGGTTCTTGTCCAGTCAATGGACTTGCAATGCGGATAAGCGTCAGGATAAACCCTGATTAAGTTTTGATTGATTTGATAGGACTGAGGCAGGCGCGGAAATTGAAAAACAAGACATTGAGGAAGGAAAAACCCCAATAGTAAAATTACCGCAATCGATCGATTCAATTGATGCAAAAGTATTGACGTATTTACGCTGTTTTGTTAAAATAATGAGGTATTAGTCCTATTTGGCTTGTCGGGTTAAGGTCAGCAACAATGGATTTGGGGGCTTTTTTGAGACCGGGTTTTTACCCAGTGTTCTTCTTAGATGACGAGGGAAAAAAAGAACCTTGGGGACAGGTGCTTAAACGCCCAGAGAGGCCGATATCTTGGCTTGCAGCCAAGCCGTTGGCCGCCGACTCCACTGTGATTTTGGCTTTGGACGTGCCTGGTTTCAGCCTGGGACCGGAAGGCGAACTTAGCGAGGACCAGTTTCTGGTTGCATCCATCGTTTTAAAAGCGACAGTCAGATCCTCGAGGCTCCTAAATAAAGACGGCGCGCACGTATTAAGATTTTCCAATTTAATTCGGTTATTGGATTGAAACTTCAGCTCAGCTGTTTTTTAAGTTTATGCTACTCCATTGTTTTATAATAAGGTTTTATAATAAGGTTTTATAATAACGCTGGTTTGGTCGTGTAGCGCAAGACTAGCGCGCTTTGGCGTCTACCGATATTTGCTCGCCTTCCCATCGATGCGATGGAGCTGGATTCGGCGGCAACCAAACAACAGGAATCCTGAAAGGAATCCGATGAGCACCAATCCCCCGGTAATCGGTTTTGAGCTGGGCGTGGGAGAATTCCGTATCGTCACCCCTGAGGCAATCTATCAGATTCGGGTCCTGCCTGAGTTGGTGACGGCCAACACGGCTTTGGGAGTCATCAGTCCCTTGGCCCACCTCAGCGCTCCTGTCGGCGCGTCTCCAGCCGTTGTTCCCGCTTCGTCGCCGCCTCCCGTCGCCCCTACGACGCCAGCCGTCGCTCAAGCCGACTCCTCGGATGCCGGCACTCAATTTTTTCAGGAGATTTCTGAAGAACTTTTCGCTCGAGTCGGGCAATTGGCTCGTCAGTTGTCGATTTCAGTCGGAGAGTTGCCTGACCAGTCCGACAAAGATCTTTCTCAGACCGGAGCTTACTTGGAGGACGCCAAGGGGCAACTTGAGGAAGTGGTCGAGTTGACGGAAAAGGCCTCGATGACCATTATGGATTTGGCCGATCAGATCCAGCTCGACATGGAAAAGTTGAATGGGCAAATAGCCAGCCTCAATAGTTTGGAATCTCTTTTAGAGCCTAAGCAAGACCAGAGCGGCGCCGCGCAGGCAAGTTCGGCTCAAAGCGGCGCCGTCCAACGCGGACCGGCTGTGAGTAAAGGATTTTTGGATAAATTTAATCAGCTCAAAAGCTTCGTCGAACGCTTTTGCGCAGATTCAGTCGCGACTAAAGGAGATGTCGACCAACAAGTTTCGCAAGAAGCGCCGCAGGCGACTGAAATTCAGCCCGCAGCTCAGCCGGAACCGATTTTAGAACAACCGGAGAAAATGGTGGCGCACTTTTCTCTTGACGTCATATTCCAAACTCTATACGAATTTTGTACGAACGAATCGGTTAAAGAACACATCAAAGACATGCGCGCCGCCAATTCAAGCGGCGGATTCAAAACCGAGCTTATCGAATCCGAACTCTCCGAGATGTCATCTAAGCTTGAACCTGACGACGGCTATTTCAACTTGCCCATCGCCAACATCTTAAAGCTCATCTTCTTAAACACCAATTCCGAAGATTTCAAAACCATTCTAAAGAAGATGAACCAAACGGCAAGCAGCATATTTTTAGACCAACAATTGCCTATCGAAGCCCAGTTCAGCCCGGCCCCAGTCGTCCAACCGGCGGCGCCGCCGCCTCAGCCGCCCCCTGCTCAAACAGCCCCAAAGCCTTTGAAAGAATTAGTGGCCTTCCCAGGACTCAGCGCCATTGAAGATCTTGGAAAACTGGTCAGAGATCTATCCGAACTCCTTCCAACCTCAATTGATTCAGACGTCTCCGATTCTCCCCCGGAAAGGGTGCTCCTAGTCACTGACGGCTTCACCTCAATTTCGGTCGCCGATAGAGACACCATCTTCAATACGGTGGCCGCCACCGAAAAGATCGTCAAAAACACCACTAAGCACTTGACCCACATTATGGAGGCCCTATCCTTCCAAGACCTGTCGGGGCAACGCATCAAGAAGATAGTAGGCCTCATCAGCGAAATTCAGGTTCAACTGCTGTCTTTACTGGTATCCGTCGACACCAAAATCAAAGTCCATCACTCGACCGTCGACGCCGCAAGACCTAAGGAAGAGACGGAAAAAGTCGCTCAAGCCGAAGTCGATAAGATGCTCGAAAAGCTTACCGCTGAAACCTCCGAACTCAAAGGCCCAGGGGCGGAAAATCGCTTGGATCAGGGAGCGGTCAACGACTTATTGGCGCAGTTGGGTTTCTAACGGCTTGAAGTTCGGTAGTCTTATCTTTCTGACTAAACCTCTGGCGCCTAAACCGCCTCTCTCGCAGGTCGAATTAATTCGCCTCCCGACCGGCTTTTTTGTAACCCAGCCTAAATCCGATGCAACGACCCGCAAAGGGGTAGGTTGCCTTATGTTCTTCTCTTTCCCTCGAGTTCTTTCGACCAGCTTGCAGCTTCAAATTTTTAGCCGTCGCCATAAGGTCCCTGTTTTTTGGGTCATCTTTGAGCCATCGAGTCCATTTCCGGAGCAAGTCGCCGAGAGCGACCAACCCGGAGCGACTAGCTAGGAATAACTAACTAGGAATAACTAACTAGGAGCAACCAGCTCGGAGCAACTAGTTCAGTCCCGTAATTGAGTATTGTTTTTTCTTTCACGCATTTTAAAGACTACCTTAAACTTAAAGAATGCC
>JAISZP010000373.1 GCA_031269135.1 Deltaproteobacteria bacterium
ACTGGCGAACGTTGCCGGAAAAGCCCGCTAAAAATAACGCCAAGGCGTCTAAAATCGCTGTTTTTCCGGAGCCGTTCTCGCCAACCAGCACAGTCAATCGCTCATCGAAGTCGATGCGGAAATCGCTCAAGCAGCGATAATCATCAATATGCAAAGATTCAATCTTCATATTCTCCGAAGTCCTTACCGCTCAAACATGATTTCAGCCTGGGTCTTTAAATCGTTAAGGTCGTGAACAACATGGGCGGCGCTGAAATCAGGGGAATTACGGCAGGACTTTTTCAAATAAGCGGTTTTGGTTGCCTGCCCCCTTCACTTCCACCACGGCCAGAATAAATTCATCCGGCTTATTAAGAGCCGTCAATATTTCGTTTTTGCTCACCGTAGTCGGTGAGCTTGTTCAGGGTCTCTTGGCCCAGCATTCGTCGCTCAATCCACTTGGCCGAGCGGCCATGCTTTTGCCGCAGCTCCCGCGACCGATTCAGGGCAATTTCGGGATCGACCATTTCTTTGATGCGTTCATAGCCGACCTTGGCCAGACACAGCTTGATGGACTCCGCCTTGGCCACGTCGGTCAGCCGCTGTTTGCCGTCTTCGGCGGCCATTTTCAACTGGTAACAATTTGTTACCACTTCCCTCGTTTTTGAGGCGTAACTTTATATTACTTACGTGCCTGTTGATAGTCGCCTGTTCCCATCAGGTTTTTTATGACATCTACGACTGAAAAGAGCCAGGTCTCGGTCTTTTCATCATAAGAGACGGCGTATTTCATGCTATCCCAAAATGGCGATTTGCTTATCTATCATTACCTATGGTCTCCTCAAAGCTCTTTAGTGATACTTCCCTTGTCCACCATTGCTCGACTCCTTCATTCGCCGGATAGTCAGCTCAGAAGGATTATAGCGCAAAATCAAATTTACACGTAGTTTTTTCATCTCCGCCCAACCTTGATAAGGCAACCCCAATAATGCCCGTCTTTATATCGTCCGTCTTTATATTGCCTATCCCTACAACCATTAAACTTGTCGCGCCCTGCCCTTTCAAAAAAAACAAGGGGTTTGGCCAAGACCAAACGATCTTACAGCGCCCAAACCCCCAATATCGAAGCTCGATGTTCTTTATTTGAAAAAAAGATTTTAGGATGACTTAAAGGCCTTTTTTATGCCTCTTGTCGCTTGATTGATGCGTTGAACGTTTTCCACCAAAGCGAAGCGAACATATCCTTCTCCGCCGTTGCCGAAGCCCAAACCGGGAGAGACGGCGACTTGAGCCTTAGAGATCAAAAACTTGGAGAATTCCACTGACCCCATAGCGGCGAATTGTTCAGGAATCTTCGCCCAAAGAAACATGGTGCCCTTGGGAGGTTCGACTTTCCAGCCCGCTCTGTTCAATCCATTGCATAGAGCATCTCGCCTATCTTGGTAAGTTTTGACGATCTCGGCGACGCAATCCTGCGGTCCGTTTAAAGCGATAATGGCCGCAATCTGGATAGGTTGAAAGGCGCCGTAGTCCAAATAACTTTTTATGCGGGTCAAAGCCGAAACCATCTTGGGGTTGCCGCAAATAAAGCCAATCCTCCAGCCGGCCATCGAGTAGCTTTTGGAAATGGAAAAGGCTTCCACCCCAATCTCTTTGGCGCCTTTCACCTGAAGCAGACTCGGGGCTTTGTAGCCGTCAAAACATAAATCGGCGTAAGCGAGATCATGGACCAGCAATATCCGATTCTCTTTGCAAAAGTCGACCACTTTTTCGAAGAATTCCAAATCCACCACTGTTCCTGTGGGGTTATGGGGAAAGGAGATCACGAGCATACGGGGTTTGGGCCAAGTTTGACGGACCGCAAACTGAAGATCGGCGAAAAAATCACGGTCGGCGCCGATGGGAACGCTTCTGACGTCTCCGCCGGAGATGATGGCCGCAAATGAGTGAATCGGGTAGGTGGGATCGGGCGCCAACACCACCTCGCCGGGAGTGATGGTGGCTAAAGTAAGATGAGCCAGACCTTCTTTCACCCCGATGCTGACCACGGACTCTTCGTCCGGATCGAGGTCGACGTCATACCGCCGTTTATACCAGTCGCAGATTGCATGTCGAAGTTTAGTGATGCCTCTGGAGGCCGAATACCGGTGATTGATTTCCTTACCGGCAGCTTCCACCAATTTTGCCACTATATGCGCCGGAGTGCCTAAGTCGGGGTTGCCCATACCTAAATCGATGATGTCTTTACCCGCTCGACGAGCTTTCATTTTAAACTCATTTACCTGGGCAAAGACATAGGGAGGAAGACGGTTCATACGCTGAAATTCGAATAGATCGCTAGACATTTTGGTAAATCCTTTTAAAATTAAAAAAGCTGAAAGCTTAGTTTTGTCGGCATAAAATAGTGGTTTGGACTTATAGGAGCGCAGCCGGCGTATCCGAGGCGGCTTAAAATACGGCAAAACCTTAAGATGCTCAGGAGATGCAGGTCGTCAAACAAACTTATGCCATAAACCCGTTAGTTCTCAAGAGGGCATTATAATTTATTTGCCCGGAATTAGCCAAATAAAAAGCCGCGTCTTGATATTTTTTTCCGGTCTGTGCATCAATGACGCCTGCTCTTGAGTTGTTG
>JAISZP010000047.1 GCA_031269135.1 Deltaproteobacteria bacterium
GGCTTCATAAACGCCGCTGGGGAGTGGGTTATTGAGCCTAAATTTAAGCATCTTAAGAATTTTGCCGTCAATGGTTTGGCTGGAGCTCTAAGTGAAGATTATAAATGGGGTTTTATAAACGCCGCTGGGGAGTGGGTCATTCAACCTATATTTAAGGATGTGTCGAATTTTTCCGACAATGGTTTTGCTGTAGCCGAAAATGTCGATGGTCGAAGGGGTTTGATAAACGCCGCTGGGGAGTGGGTCATTCAACCTATATTTAAGGATGTGTCGAATTTTTCCGACAATGGTTTTGCTATAGCTAAAAATGAAGATGGCGGATATGGAATTATAAACCTCGCTGGGGAGTGGGTCATTCAACCTGAATATGACGATTTTTACTATTTTGACATTGGTTTTGCTCATGCCCGCGTACGAGACCGGGACTACAACGAGTTTTATTTTGATGCTGATGGGTATGCTATCGTTCCCATCAACCATCAAGAAGAAAAATTTCCGCCGCCGATTCAGTGGAAATCATCCGGAAAAGTCCGTGAACTAATAGGTCCCCAAGGACGACCTCTCCTTTCCATCGAGATGGTAGGCGACGCCGAAGTCGTCAAAGACGATAGGGGCCAGATTATCTGGCCGCGATAATTGTGGAGCGGATCTGCGAATAAGTGCGCCTCTTGATGGCGATACCCCGAGCGATGTCCCGCGCGAGTGATGTCCAATGATAGCGATGTCCAGAGAAAGGTATCCCTCCTGGCCCTGAAACAATGATCAGTCTCCTCAGCGTTCAGTCTCCTTTAGCGATCGGAGAGGCGAAAAGGTTGCGGCCGCATTTTTTTTGCCGACAGGCGACAATTACCTTGCTATGGACATCAAAGATCGACTATCTTAGATTTGACGTTTTCAAAGGCCGCCGCCGGTTCTCTTTGAGATCCGCGAGCAGGGAGGCGGCGACGTCGCTCGGACGTTTACCTGTCGCCTCTTGCGGCTTGCAGAATGACTTTAACATAAGAGCTTTTTGACGGTCGCAACTTTTCCATGCGCCTTGCAAAAGCATCTCCAGGTCCGGTTTATCAAGACGCGGCCAGCGGCTAAGTCGGCATCATCACGAAAAGCTCGGTGAACGTAAATCCTTTCCGTAAAAGGCGGGCAAGGATGTTTCGAGTTTTGTCTTTTTCCGAAAATCATTTTTCCGCTTCTTCTCAGCGCCTGTCGTCTTTTAGTTTTGCTTCGGCCTTGGCTCGAATAATATGATTTTTTCTTTTCGACGTTCATGGCGTCAGCTCAAGCCCACCGGTTTTCCACGATTTGATTTATAAAGCGATATCGCAGTCGTTATGAAGCATACCGCGCCGCGGCGGCTGAACTCTCTTCGGAGCTGCTTTCGGGTTAAGGGGGGAGCGGGTTAAGTTGACTATTGCCCAAATCAAGCAGGAGTTTTATAATACATGATCTTCATTTTTCGAGGAGTTTTTTGATGTCTGAAAAAAGGATTGAAAAGTTGGAGCCTGATTTTGAAAAAAGCGGCGGTTTGATGCCTGCCGTGGCTCAAGACGCCGTCAGCGGCGAAATATTGATGCTTGCCTACATGAACCGCGAATCTTACGAGAAAACTTTATCTACCGGCAAAGTCCACTACTACAGTCGTTCCCGTCAGGAGTTATGGCTTAAGGGCCGCACCAGCGGGCATTTTCAACTCGTCAAGGAGCTTTATCTGGACTGCGATCAAGATGCGATTGTCGTCAAAATAGAGCAGATTGGCGGAGTCGCCTGCCATACCGGCAAGAGGTCTTGTTTCCATTTTAAGCATATATCGGGGAGCGATTATGAAGTCATCGAAGACTAAGGACAAAAACGCGCAAAACAAGGCGTTAAGGCTTGGATTGCCGAAGGGTTCGCTTGAGCAGTACACCTTAAGCCTTTTCGCCCGCTCAGGCTGGCGGGTCAATATCGGCTCCCGAAACTATTTTCCCGACATCGACGACCCACAAATAGAGTGCACTCTAAGCAGAGCTCAGGAGATGAGCCGTTACGTGGCTGACGGCGTCTTGGACTGCGGTCTGTCGGGTAAAGATTGGCGTCTGGAGAATCAGAGCGATGTCGCGGTGGTGGCGGATCTTATCTACTCTAAGGCGACCCCTACCTGCGCCCGCTGGGTTTTGGCGGTGGACGGGAAAGGCCCTTACGGCAAGCCCGAGGATCTGGCCGGGAAAAAAATTTCCACTGAACTGCCTGGAGTCACCAGGCGTTGGTTCAAAGAGCGCGGGATAGACGTGTCGGTCGAGTTTTCTTGGGGCGCGACTGAAGCCAAGGTGGTCTCAGGCTTAGCCGACGCCATAGTCGAAGTGACGGAGACGGGAAGCACGATTAGAGCCCACGGCCTGAAGATAATCGCTGAAATCATGACTACCCATACGGAATTGATCGCCAACAAGAAAGCCTTAAAGGATCCTTTCAAGAAGGCGAAGATCGATCAGATCGCTCTTCTTTTGAAGGGAGCCTTGGATGCCGAGGGCCTGGTCGGCTTAAAGATGAACGTCAGAGAAAAAGACGTCGAGAAGATCGTTGAACTCTTGCCCAGCCTTAATGCTCCGACTGTCGCTCATTTGTACAACACCAACTGGCTAAGCGTCGAAACGGTGGTCTCGTCAAAGACCGTCAGAGATCTTATCCCAGTTTTGAAGGCGAACGGCGCTGAAGGCATCATCGAATATCCGCTTAATAAGGTCATTTAAGTTTTACTTGATGCCGCTATTTTAGTTTATAGGCCTGATTTTATGCCCTTTCTTTGAGTAAAGACGCATCGTTTAGGGTAATTTAGCCGGAGGCAGTCAGTGAGCAGAAAATTTTTTTTCCTGATCTTGTGCGGCGCTTTATTGACCTTGCAGTCGAGTTGCCAATCTAGAGTAAACTCCCCCTATCCGATAGCCACTAAAGAGCAACAGCTGGCTTCTTTCATAGAACTCGGTTCGATCAGGCTCATGCAAAAAGACTTGGCCGGAGCTCTTTCCGAATTGTCCAAAGCCGAGAAGATCGATCCTGAAAACACCGAGGTCTTGACTTTCTTGGGGCTTACCTACTACCAGCGCGGAGATTACGATCTGGCGACGGAGTACTATTTAAGAGTCCTAGCGTTAGATCAATCCCGAACCGAGATTCACAACAACCTGGGTTTGATTTATATGAATCAAAAGAATTTCGCGGCGGCCAAAAGGGAGTTTGAAACCTGCCTGGCCGACAAAACGTACCCTAAACCGTATCTGCCTAATTACAACTTGGGACTCTTAGAGGAAGCTCAGGGCAAAATCGAGGAGGCGGAGAAGATCTATCAGAATCTTTTGATCATCAGCCCTCAGTACCCGCCGCCTTTCAACCGTTTGGGGATAATTTACTATAATCGAGGCGAATACCGAAAAGCGGTGGATTATTTGTTGAGCGCCGTTCAGTTGGATGCCGAGTATGTCGAGGCTTATTATTTCTTGGCTCAGGCTTACGAGAAGTTGGGGCTGACGGAAGAAGCCGCCGTGTCTTATGGGCAGGTCGTGGTTTTGGTGCCCAATACGGCTTTAGCCATAGAAGCTCAGGGCAGAGCTCGAAAGGTTTTGGGTTTCGAGTGAGTTGAACTGCGGATTTGAGGGGGTCCGTCGAACTTGCGGAACATGTCGAATTTGCGGAACTGGAAATCGTCGCGATTTGGCTTAGCCGGCGATTTCCTCCCAAAAGCGATTGATCTTTCAAGCGATTGATCTTTCAAGCAAGTTATCTTTAATGGGACTTACGGCTTTTTCGATCGCAGAAGCGCGGGAAAAACCTCCAAAGTGCGATGAGGAAAAATCGGAAACCGACAAGAGCAGAGAAGAAATAATCTTTTTGAGGGTTTAAGGAGCATTGACGTCTTTCGTCGGAGTTTTCCCGCCCTTACTTACATAAAACCCTTAAAATGACCGAACTAAAAAAAACAAAAAAAGCATATCCCCCAGCCTTAGAGGCCAATTTTGTCCTCTCCGCCGCTAACTACAAGCAATTTCCCACGCCTTTAAGTTACGAGATTTCTTTGTTGGGCCGCTCCAACTGCGGAAAATCTTCTCTTATAAATCGTTGGATCGGTCGAAAGACCTTGGCTAGAGTCGGCGCCGCTCCCGGCAGAACCAGGTTGATTAATTTTTTTAAGGTAATCTGGAAGACTGGGGTAAATCCCATCTACGTGGTGGATTTGCCCGGCTACGGCTATGCCGCCGCTCCGAAGGAAATGGTGGAGAGCTGGCGAAAGTTGGTTACGGACTATCTCTCGGCCGATAGGACTCCTAGGCTGGCTTTGCTGCTGATGGACATAAGACGCAAGCCTCAGAAAGAAGAGTTGGAGCTTGTCGATTGGTTGAAAGAGCTTCGGGTGGATCACCAACTCATCGCGACTAAATGCGATAAACTCCCAAAGCTGAAAGCTCGTCGGAGCTTGGACGCCATTTACCGCGACTTGGGGGGAATCAATCGGCCTTTGGCTTTCTCTTCACTGTCCGGCGAGGGCCGTGACGAGCTGATTCGTCTGGTCGAAAACGTTCAGGCGGAAAAAGGCGCGAGTTCATTTGAGCCTAGCGATGGTTGACTCGCTTGCGACCTTAAGCATGCGGAGGATGTCTCAATGGACTTAGGCTAAAAAAAGACGGCCTTTTAAAAACGCCCGCGAGCGTTTTCCTATTTGTCGCCTGACAGCCATCTCTAATCAATCGTCGACTAAACGCCTGTCGCCTGCCTCTTGTTTGCTCGCCGCCTATTTGCTTGCCGTTCGCTTACCGATCACCTGTCTACTTATCGCTTGGCGCTTACTGAAAATGAGCATATATCTAAAATCAGCAAACTCGCGGCTCTATAAAACCCCTCAAAGTCTTTTGCGATTTATGTTAGCGGGGCTTATGGCCGCTTTTGGCTGCCTGAGTTTTTTGGGGTGTGCCGTTAAACCAGTCCAAACCGAGACCCAGCGACTGGACGTCAATTTAGAACCGATCAGAGCGGTCGTCGAAGACGGAGATTGGTTGGTCATTCGCGGGGTTACAGGCCCCGATGACTTCATCAGTTCAGTCACAAATATGCCGTTTTCCCATGCAGCCATTTATGACGCCGAAAAAGACGAGGTGATTGAAGCGGATGCGCGAGGAGTGTCGTCTTCGCCTTTGCCTGAGTTTTTGCTGACGGCTTATAGAATATGGGTCGTGAAACCGATCTGGGCGACTGAAAAAAACCGCCATGCCGCCGCGCTCAGAGCGCGTTCCAGAATTGGGAGGCCTTATAACTTTACCGGTCTTATTGGTCTGTCGCTACCTGATAGTTATTACTGCACCCAGTTGGTTATGGACGCCTGGGAACCTTTTATCGACAAAAGAGGGGGAAATCCCATCCCGTTAGTCGTTTCCCCGGGTCGCCTTCACCACTGGGGGCGAGTTGTTTATGACTCTTTTGGACTTGAAAAGAAGCTATAACAAGGAAATAATCCTCTGGAGCAATTTCGCGTTTAGCTCTGCTTGATTCTAGTTCTATTAGGCAGTTGAGCTTGGTTGCTCGCTTCAACCTCCTGATTTAATTACGGATCCTGCAAAAGGCTTGAAAATGCCTGGTTTGCCCCCAGATCAGGGGGTTACTGGGTCGTAACATGATCAACGTGGTTGCAACCTGGTTGTGAACCTCTGCAAATAAAATCGTAGCCACTGACGGTCCAAACCCGCTTGGAGCAATCACTGTGGAAATTTTACTCTATTGATCACAAGAATCAAGGCTAAATTTGACCATCAACTCGCCAAGCCGCGGTTAGCTGCTCAGATTTTCGGATCTGTCGGCTCTTGCGGTATTTGGGTATCTGGTTTATGCCACCTAAGCGATTTTGCCGTTATATCTGACATGGACACTGTTAACGACATAAATACTCAATTCATTTTTTTATTAAATATCAATAAAAATTTTTTAGCCTCATATTTGCTTGA
>JAISZP010000082.1 GCA_031269135.1 Deltaproteobacteria bacterium
ATCTACAGCCTATCCGACGCCGCCTTGGATTTTTTCGACGCTTACGGAAAACCGTCTGAGAGATTTCGTTTAACCATAGAGAGAGCCGGCTGGGAAGCCTTCAGTCGGAAAGTGGGGAATTTCAATGACTGATGAAGACGGCGCTAAAGACGTTACTCCTAAAAACGTCGCCTCTAAAAATGTCGCCTCTGCAAACTTTTCGGAACCACAGGCTCAAGTGGACATCACCGACGTCGGGTGTCCCATGACCGTCGTCAAGGCGAAAGTCGCCATAGAAGAGCTTCAAGAGGGCGACATTTTAGCCGTCACCTTAAATGACGGCGAACCGGTGGAAAATGTCCCCAGGAGCTTAAAAGACGAGGGACACAAGGTCTTAAAACTTATCGACAACCAAAACGGCACCTATCGCCTCTTGGTCCGCAAGGGCTCGGAGTGACGTCATCGGAGACTTATCATGGAACTATTCATAGCCGGAGAAAAAAAATCATTTGAAGATGGACTGTCCGTATCTAAACTATTGGAAGTCGAAAAAGTCGAAAACCCCCTCTACGTCACTGTTTCAGTGAATGAACAATTCGTCGACCAGCAGCAGATGCCTGGCAGAATCCTCAAAGACGGCGACCAAATAGAATTTTTGTACTTTATGGGAGGCGGACGCTGATGGCCTTCACCAATGAGCAGTTGGAAAGATATTCCCGAAACATTATTCTCAAAGAGGTTTCAAGCAAAGGGCAAAAGAAGTTAAACGACGCGAAGGTGCTCATCATCGGCGCGGGAGGATTGGGCGCTCCGGCGGCGATGTATCTGGCGGCAGCCGGCGTCGGAACTATTGGACTTTGCGACGCCGATGCGGTGGATTTGTCGAATCTTCAAAGGCAGATTATCCATACCACCGAAGATGTCGGAAAACCGAAAGTTCAATCAGCTCTTGAAACGATTAAGGCCTTAAATCCTGATGTAGAAGTCGAAACATTGCAGGGGTTGGTTGTTGCCGATAATATCTTATCTCTAGTAGAACAATACGATTTCATCATCGACGGCACGGATAATTTTCCAGCCAAATTTCTCATAAACGACGGCTGCGTCATCGCCAAAAAGCCATTCTCCCACGCCGGCATCATCCGCTTTCAGGGACAGCTTACGACCTATCTGCCCGACCAAGGACCTTGTTATCGTTGCATTTTTGTTCAGCCCCCTCCGCCCGACGCGGTCCCGACTTGCAGGCAAGCCGGAGTGATAGGAAGCCTTCAGGCTATGGAAGCGATTAAATTCATAGTCGGCATCGGCACTCTTCTTAACGGCTCTTTGCTTACCTACGACGCTTTAAAAATGGACTTCAGAAAGATAAAGGTCCATCGCCGTCCGGATTGCGCCGTATGCGGCCCAAATCCCTCGATAACCGCTCCGGTCGACTACCAAACAGCAAGTTGCGATCTCAAAACATGAAAATCCGCCTACATCATAAAGCCTACGAAGAAATAATAAGCCACTGCAAAGACTGCTTTCCCTTGGAAGCTTGCGGACTCATAGCCGGAAAGATCGCGCCTGACGGCAAAACCGTCGTAAAGGCCTATCCTTTGAAAAATATGGACTCAAGTCAAACTCATTTCACCATCGATCTTCGAGAGCAACTTCAAGCAGTGCTGGAGATGCGCAAAGAAGGTCTTACTCCGCTCGGCAATTTCCACTCTCACCCTGAAACGCCTTCCAGACCATCCGAAGAAGACTTAAGGCTCAGCCCCGATCCAAAGGCCAGCTATCTTATCGTCTCTCTGGCCCAAAGCGAACCAATCGTCAAATCATTTCACATTTACTCTCATGAGGGCCGCTTGACATCGAGCGAAGAAGAGATTACCATCGAAAACAGGCAAGATGAGGTTACGCCAGTGAAGTAAAGAACACTAAATATTGGTGCTTGAAAAATATGGAACTTAGCAGACAAGAACTTGTGGAATTCTGGAACAAACGAGCTTCCACCTTTCCAAGATACAACGAAGAACCGGGCAGCTACGAAGACTCGATGCTGCGTTTAGCCTGCGCTCATGGAATAGATTTTACCGGGAAAAGGGTTTTGGACGTCGGGGCGGGAAGCGGGATGTACACTCTAAAAATAGCTCAAAAAGCCCGCGAGGTCGTGGCCATTGACGTCTCGGACGAGATGCTGGAGATATCTCGAGCGGACGGCCGAAAACTGGGATTAACGAACATAAAATACGTTTTATCCGATTGGTCCGATTTTAAGAGTTCCGAACAATTTGATGTCGTTTTTTGCTCGATGTGTCCGGCCGTCAAACAAGATTCGGAAAAATTGAAGTTGATGAACGCCGCCTCGCAGGCTCTTATCTTTATCGGTTTTAATGATTACCGGGATCCGCAGCCCCTTGCCCAGTTAATCGACCATTACGGGCTGACCAGAAAATCCTTTAAAAGCGGCCCAGATATGCGCTCTTGGCTGACGAAAAACGACTTCGACTTTACTCTCTACAGCAAAACGGGAACATGGGTCAAAAACTATAGCCTTCAAGAAGCGCTCAGCTGGTGCGAAATGATGTTGAAAGATTTAGGCGCGGAAAAAATCGATCCCGCGCTTATCAAAGAGCGGCTCCGCCCCTTTTACGACCAAACGCTTCGTAAATATGTCGTCACCTCCCCCTATTTCGTCGAGATGATCATCTGGGAGAGAAAAGCGTACGCGCTCGCGAGATGAAAACCCGGCATCATCGAGTTTTCTTGCTGGATGCCGGATGCGACTAAATAAATTCAAACTGTGATGAATTAAGTCTAGTACACAGTCAAGCGGTTGACTGTGGGTTGGCGAGTTCAAACTCTAAAAGGGCTAGTCCCCAGATTATTCGATCATAACATAAATTCACAGATAGTGTAAATTATTTAAATCGACTATAATTTCTCCATAATACTCTATAAGGAGGGTTTTATGAGGAAGAAATATTTAGTT
>JAISZP010000096.1 GCA_031269135.1 Deltaproteobacteria bacterium
TTGAGCATTCGGATCGCCCTGCTGGGCCGCTTTGGCGTACCACTCCACAGCTTTGGCTTTGTCCTGAGGCGCCCCTTCGCCGATAGAGTAAGCTATCCCTAGCTTGACTTGAGCGTCAAGATGGCCTTGTTGGGCGGCTTTGGCGAGCCATTCCACAGCTTTGGCCTTGTCCTGAGCCGCCCCCTCGCCGTAATAGAAAGCTTCCCATAGATTAAATTGAGCTTCGGCGTCGCCTTGCTGGGCTGCTTTAACGAGCCATTTCACAGCTTCGGCTTTGTCCTTAGGCGCCCCATCGCCGTCTTTGTAAGCTTTCCCTAGAAAACATTGAGCCTCAATATTACCTTGCTTGGCCGCTTTGGCGTACCATTTCACAGCTTCGGCTTTGTCCTGAGGCGCCCCATCGCCGTCTTAGCAAGCTTTCCCTAGAATGCATTGAGCCTCAATATTGCCTTGCTTGGCCGCTTTGGCGTACCATTTCACTGCTTTGGCTTTGTCCTGAGGCGCCCCTTCGCCGTTAGCGTAAGCTTCCCCTAGGTTAAATTGAGCATCGGAATCGCCCTGCTTGGCCGCTTTGGCGAACCATTTCACTGCTTTGGCTTTGTCCTGAGGCGCCCCTTCGCCGGTATAGTAAGCTACCCCTAAGTTGAATTGAGCCGCAGGATCGCCCTGCTTGGCCGCTTTGGCGTACCATTTCGCAGCTTTGGCTTTGTCCTGAGGCGCCCCTTCGCCTGTATCGTAAGCTGCCCCCAGGTAAAATTGAGCATCGGAAAAGCCTTGCTTGGCCGCTTTGGCGAACCATTTCACAGCTTTGGCTTTGTCCTGAGGCTTCCCATCGCCTGTATCGTAAACTACCCCTAGGTTATATTGAGCATGGGGTTCGCCCTTCCGAGCCGCTTTGGCGAACCATTTCATAGCTTTGGCTTTGTCCTGAGGCGCCCCTTCGCCGGTAAGATACTTTGACGCAACGATGAGCATCGCATTGATGTCGCCTTGCTCTGCGGCTTTCTTAACCGAGTTCGGTTTTTTCGGCTTGTCCATGTCCACCCTTTCACCAGTGCAGCGGATTTTTTAATTTATATCGAGCCTGCATGAGCGCCGTCTTATAGAGCTGCGAAAAACCATAGACCGAGTAGGGCCGCGTGCGGACGACAATGACGATGGGAAAGAAATCTTTTAAAAGGCGGATTAGAAGGCTGAATTTTTAATGCGACTACAAACGTTTGCGATCGACATAAAAAATAAATGCCTTACAACCCACAAGCAACGGCAGATCGCAACGCATTTTCGTTCAACGCTGAATATTGCGTCAGCTGTCTATATTTTTAGCCTTTAGGTTGACCAAGTCAGTCAATTGGCGGCTTGGATGAAAGACAAGACCACATTGCTTTTTGGGTGTTTTAGTGTAGCGACGAGGTATCAAGCGGCCGAATTTCCTCAAGGAAACCGCTTGCCCAGTCGCCAAAGATGAGGATATCGTCTGAAAGATGGTTTCAATGGAGAGCCGAACAATGTTAGGCGGCAGTTTATTGTTTCGCTGAGCCACAATGCCGACAAGTTTTTTTAAATTAAGACGCGGGGTCACTAAAACACCATTGGTTAAAAAATGCCGGGTCGATAGATGAATTTCAAAGAAAAGCCAGGCTTTATGGCCGATTGAACCGAGTCGAAAAAAGACGCCCGACCCGCCAAATAAGAGAGCCAATCATCCTCCCGACCGTCATCATAGACAATCGGGACTTTTTCGTCATCTGGGATTTCCCCTAATTCTTTGGCCTTGGCGATCGCCTGTTCAAAGCCGCCCAATTGATCCACCAAACCCAAACTAAAGGCCTCTTCCCCGCTGAAAATACGACCGTCGGCTAAAAGCCTCACCTGGGGTTCGGTCAGCTTAGGACGCCCTTTCACCACATCGCCGACGAACTGCTCATATAATTTCATCACCACGCTCTGCAATATCTCCCGTTCGTCAGGCTTCATCGCTCTGAACGGCGAGCCTATATCTTTGTAAGTTCCGCTCTTTATGACCTCGCTTTTGATCCCGAGCTTATCCATGGTGTCGGTGAACTCCATAGCCTCCATAATGACGCCTATGGACCCGGTTACGGTTCCGGGGCTAGCCAGCACGGCGTCTCCTCCCATAGCCAGATACAAGCCGCCGGAGGCTGCGACCGTACCCATAGAGACGACGACAGGCTTAGTGAAACCAACAAGCGAGGTATAGAGTTCCTGACAAGGAACGACCGCGCCTCCGGGGGAATCTATCCTCAACACCACCGCTTTGATGAACTCGTTATCCTCAAATTCTTTTAAAGTCTCGCTGGCCCAAGTAGTGTCGAAAATCTCGCCTTCTATCAGAATGACTCCTAAGCCGGGTTTATCCAAGGTGTCTAGAGCCGACGGAGCGTTAAACTGGTTGACCACTTCCATCATGGTGTAGTTGCAGCTGCCGATGACGAAGAAGCCGAGGATGAGAAAAACCGCCGGCCAGCTTAACCAAGAGGATTTTTGAGGTTTAGGTTTGTCGGCGGCGGGGGCGATATAACGAGGAGTCGGTTTTTTGGGAAAGGGCGTCTGGGAGGAACCTGCGGCTGCGGCTGTGCTTGCGGCTGAGCCTGAGGCTGAGGCTGAAGCTGAAGCTGAAGCTGAGCCTGGGGCTGGGGCTGAATTTGGAGAGCTTGAAACTTGGTTTGGTCCGAGGCCGGGACGATTGTCCGCCTGGCCTCGGTTGATGGGATTCGGGGCGTCGCTGCCGGCGTCAGGCGAATCGCCGACGCCGACGTCGCGACCGGATGATTGAACCGTGTCCTCGGGTCGAGGCAATGAAACGTCGCTTGCGGCTCCGGCTGAGCCGTCTAAATCATCAATCGCCATAACCTTACCCTGCCGATATCGACATCGAGTCAACTCTTAACTGTCGGATTCGCCCTGATTTTTTTCGGCTAAGAGCTTGTCAAGATTGCCGAAGGCCGCCCCGAACGATGATGCGGCATTGGAACTCTGGCCGTTGTTTTTAGCGGCGTCGGAGGAGAACTCTTTAATGACGCTCTCTTCCTCTTCTTTGACTTTGCGTTTCACCGAAAGGCCAATCTTATGGTCGTTCGTTGAAATCGAGACCACCTTGGCGGTCACGACCTCGCCGACCGTGAAAGCCTCGGATAGGGCCTTGCCTTTGGGAATGCCGGACTCGGAAACGTGAATCAGCCCTTCCACGCCTTCGGATAGTTCAATGAAGACGCCGAAATCGGTGACGTTGGTCACCTTGCCGGTTACGGTCTCTCCTACCGGGAACTGGTTGAAGGCGACGACCCAGGGGTCTTCCTCCAACTGTTTGATGCCCAGAGAGAAGCGTTCCTGATCTCTATCGATATCAAGAATCACCGCCCTTACGGAATCGCCCTTTTTGAAGACTTCAGAGGGGTGCTTAAAGCGACGAGTCCAGGAGATGTCGGATATGTGCACCAAGCCGTCGATCCCCTCGTCGATGCCTATAAACGCGCCGAAATCGGTGATGTTTTTGATCTTGCCCTCGATGATGGTGCCTTTGGGATAGCGCTCAGCCACGGAAACCCAAGGGTTGGGCTCTATCTGCTTCATGCCCAAAGAGATGCGCTTTGAGGCTAAATCCATGTTCAAGATGACCGATTCGACCAAATCTCCCACCTTTAAGACGGAGGCGGGGTTTCTGACCTTTCTGGTCCAGCTCATTTCCGAGACGTGAATCAGGCCTTCCAAACCGCTTTCCAGCTCTACGAAGGCGCCGTAATCGACCAGAGAAACGACCTTGCCGGTGACTCGGTCGCTGATGTTGTACTTCTCGGAGGCGGTAAGCCAAGGATCGTCTGTGAGTTGTTTCAAGCCCAGAGAAACTCGACCGCGATCTTTGTCGAAAGCCAACACCTTGACGGTCACTTTGTCGCCTACGGCAAAAAGTTCGGCCGGATTGCTCAGACGCCCCCACGACATGTCGGTTACGTGCAACAGACCGTCAAGCCCGCCCAATTCGACGAAAGCGCCATAGTCGGTGAGGTTTTTAACAGTTCCTTCAATGATGTTGCCGACTTCCAGGGTAGACATAGTCTTGGCCCTGACGAGCTCACGCTCGGCCTCCATGATCACCCGGCGACTCAGCACTACGTTGCCGCGCCGTTTGTTGAACTTAAGGACTTTAAAATCGAAAGTCTTGCCGACTAAGCTCTCGAGGTTTTTGATTGGTCTGGTGTCGACCTGAGAACCTGGAAGGAAAGCGGGCACGCCTATATCGACCGAAAGTCCGCCTTTGACTCGGCTGATTATGGCGCCTGAGATGGTGCTTTCCTCATTGTGAACTCTGGCGATGTCTTCCCAAATCTTCATCTTGGCCGCTTTTTCTTTAGACAGAATGGCTTCGCCTTCATCATCAAAGCGCTCCAAATAGGCATCGACTTGATCGCCGATCTTCACCGTCACTTTGCCGTCGGCGTCAAGAAACTCTTCTTTACGAATGCGACCCTCGGACTTGGCGTTGATGTCGAGCATCACGAATTCTTTATCGATGTGGACGACGGTGGCGGTGACGATTTCTCCTTCATTGGGCGGCTTTAGGCTTTCCTCGAAGAGTTGATCCATAGTCTCCATCTCTTGGCTAGAGTCATGTGAGTCCGAACCAAAATTCTCCGTGTCGTCGGAAGAATACGCCCCGTTGCTGTCGCAATCGGTGTCGTCCAAAGTAAAAGGTTCGCTGTTGTGGGTGTAGGAACTATTTTGCATGATTTCCCCGAACTATAAAATTCCTGCGTGAGCTCTGGCTAGCTCTGCTGCACTGCATCGCCTGCAGTAAATCTGACGATTATACCATAAAAAGTTGAGTTATATTATGATTTTTTGACTTAGTCGATTCGCCAAAAAAACCAGAACGATTTCTTCGCGTTGCCTGACGCTTTGATCGCAGTTTAAAGCTTATGGAATTCGGAAAAGGAGCTTTAGCCGAAGTTTCCATAGAGAACAAGACGACCTGCAAGTCGGCAAAAAAAATTCTTTAATCTTATCCAGGTATTAAGTGGATTTCCAAAAGACCAAAGGGCATTCTATCCTGAATATCAAATTTTGTCAATAACTATGATTTTAGCGGGCTTAGCAGGTGTTGACGCCATGGCAACTGTGTCAATAAATATCTCCTAACAAAAGGGATCTTCCCGACGAATCACTCTTAAAGAACGAGAATATTCGAGAAAGAGAATATTTGAGCGAGGCGAAAAAACCTTTTTTCAAAAATTCCGCTTGCTGGAGCATCAGGCGTCGGACTTATCCGGCCACGAAACGTCAAAGCCGCCCGCGCAGCGGAAATTCACGACCTTGCCCGTATCGCGACGCTCCATCAATGCATGACGTCCGCCGACAAGAGAATTCGCTCGGCGGATTTCGCCCATGCAAAGATTTTATAGGTTTTTGCACAATAGGTCTTTGGAAAAGGTCTTTGTCTGACGTTTCTTCGGCCTGCGACTCGTCCTCGTTTCGGATGGTTTTCTTGTATATTGAGAATGCGTTTAGCGATCAGGAAAATATTAAACCCTCAACCTGAAAGCTTTGACGCGCTGCTTTTGCTCTGGATAAGTTTATTCACCAACTCGTCGTCGCCCGCCGCTTCCGCCGCCCGTATGGCTGAGGTGATTTCTCGCTGAATTCTCTTATTGGCCACCAATTGCAGCTTATCTTTATACTGGGCGGCCAAAGATACGCTCTGCGGCTCCGAGCATCGCCTATCGGCGAACATCGCCCTCGATATCGTCGAGGCGAGTCTAGTGTCTTCATCGCAGACCAATTTTTCAGGGCATATTTGGTCATTCTTCATTAATTGATTAAAAATGGCCAAAAACAACGGCTTAGACCCGTCATTCGGCCACTGCCGCAGAAGGTCGTCGTCTTTCAAGACATGGGCGCTTTCCGGGTGCGTCAAGACGTGCTCCAACAGCCGCATGGCCAGGTAATCGTACTTTTTCGTCGCTTGCGGCGTGGGTTGCGAGGCGTCAACGGTCTGAGCCGATTTTCCGGAGATAGGCAAAACATCCCTGGTGATTCCCAGTCTGTCGGCCAACTTGTTTCTCAGCCACTGCCCTTTGGCTTGGTCCGGCACCTGACTTAAGATATCCTTAGCTGCGCTGATCAATTGGCTTTGACCGGTGACTGTGCCTGAAGCCTTGGCCATTAAGCGTTCGACAAAAAATTCGGCTATGTCTTTGGCTTGGTCGGCTTGCTGAAAAAAAGCCTCAGCGCCGTACTTGCGTATGTAAGTGTCCGGATCTTCTCCGGCTGGAAGACGTATGACCCTTCCGTCCATCTCGGCGTTGAACAGCAGCGGGAGGGCCTTGGTGGTGGCGAGTTCTCCGGCTTGGTCGGAATCGAAGACCAATTGGACCTCTTTGGCTTGCCCTCTTAAAATGTTCACCTGGCTTTGGGTTAGGGCTGTGCCCATAGAGGCGACCACAGGTTTTACGCCGCAGGACACCAAGCTGATCAAGTCGAAATAACCTTCCACCACAAAGGCCAAGCCGCCGCTTCTTATGTGGGCTCTGGCCTGGGGGAATCCGTACAACAGCTTTCCTTTGGCGTACAGAGCGGTCGTCTGGGAATTTATGTACTTGGCTGCGTCTTTGGCGGATTCGCCATGGTAAGTGCGGCCGGCGAAGGCGACCACCCTTTTTTCGACGTCTTGAATGGGTATCATGATCCTATTGCGGAAGGCGTCGTATAAACGGTTGGGGTTATCTTGGGCCTGACGAATCAAACCGACGGCCAATAGAATTTTATTGGAAAACCCCTTTTGGGTCATGGTTTTCAGCAACATGTCCCAACTGTCGAAGCTCAGCCCCAAGCTGTAGTCTTCCAATACTTTGTCGACAAGTCCCCTGTCTGAAAGATATCGACGGGCTTCGACGCCGTCTTTGGACCATAAATTCATACGGAAAAATTCATTGGCCACCTTCATGACTTCATATAGGGCCGATCTTAAAGGCTGATCGTCAGGGGTTTTCGCTCTGTGCTCCGGCAGAGACACGCCCGCCCGCTGGGCAAGATCCCTTAAAGCTTCAGGAAAAGTCAGTCCGGCGGTGAGCATTAGGAACTTCGTCGGACTTCCTCCAACCCCGCAGCCGAAACAGTGAAAATAATGCTTATCGGGATGAACGACGAACGAAGGCGTTTTTTCATTATGAAAAGGACACAGCCCTTTCCAGGACGTCCCGCTTCGTTTGAGATCCACGTATTGGCGCACTAAGGCCAATAAATCAGTGGCCTGATTTATTTCATTTATTTTGTCTTCAGAAAACTGCATACTCTCCTTAAAAATTAAGAATAATATGTTGACTAAAAATTCTTTTCAAAACATGTCTAAATTGTGATGCATAGCTGCAGACAAGCTAACGACGTCAATTCAGACAATCAAAAAAACAGAAAATTTAAGGCTATCGATAAAATTTAGATAGCCTCTGCTGTTTATTCGACTAATTTTTTCGGCAAAAATCCCCTAAAATTAAAACCCGACCGAGCCTAGACGATTGCTCCCAGTTAGGCAAAAGATAAGTATGACTTGACGACAAATCAATAGGGTTCATGAAAAATATATTTTCAGCCGATAAAATAAAAAGAGGCCCTCTCATCTTGGAGAGGTCCGTCAGAAAAATGGATGCTCTATTCGCCGATGTGGAATTCGCCAATGTCAAACAAACAATTTCCAATATTAATCGTGATTTCTTTATGTTTTTTGGTTTGGCCGTCATCTCGGAGTTGGTCGATGACCAATCATCACGACTATTTTCCTTACGGTTGGGTCAAACCGAGCTTATATGGGGCTTTGAGAACATCCGATCAAATGATCGACTTCGACATCACCGTTGAAGGCGAAGAGACTCGGCGGGAAGAATTCATCCTCCCCGACGCCGCAGGAAGGGCTCTGCGCCTGAGTCACAACGGACGGGTGTTTTGCTACGTGGCCGATCACGACTTGGAGGAACCTTGGGACTATCAGATAGTCGATTACGACGGCAGCGGAGCGTTCGAGCATAAAGAGCCGCCGTTTTCCGACTTGCCCCTCCCCCGCTGGACCTTCATCCATTACCCGTTTCAATACGTCAACAATCGCCGTCTGACGGATCTGACCAATGTAGACGACCCCACGGCCAGACAGATGATCGATGCCTTAAAGCCCGCAGACAGGGCTCGACGTGACGCCTACACGCCGGAACAGAGAGCCGCTTTAACCATCGCCAGAGGCGGAACCCCGCCCCCGGAGAAATACCTAAACGAGCCGATGGGAGACGATCAACCAAGACTAGCCTTAAATATACTTTTCGAGTTCGACAAAGACGTATTGACCTCCGAGGACATCGACGTCGTGAATACCTTAGGACGGGCCATGACTTCTCCGGAGTTGGCTGGGGGACGCTTTAAGCTCGAAGGTCATACCGACTCCAAAGGGTCATACGAATACAATATCGATCTCTCGCGCAGAAGAGCGCTGAGGGTCCAGAAATATTTAATGGACAACTACGGGTTGACGAGCGACCAACTGTCGATCGACGGGCAAGGCGAAACAAGACCGCTTCCCAACCTAGACCCCGAGGATGGCCGCAATCGCCGAGTCGAGGTGGTGAACCTCACCAACTCCTCCTACATGACCTCCCCGGAAACGTTGAATCGCCGCTAGCCTACGTCTAACAATAATAATGCATCGATGCGTTCAGCCTCAGCCGACGACCGCATCGATGGGCAATATCGATGGGCCATGGCTGCATATTTTTCAATACATATAGACAAAGACTGCTCTTAGACAGTAAATACGACTAATTGCAGCGTCTTATCCTCCAAAACAATCCCATATTCTCCATTCAAAATTCAGTTGACAACCGCCTTGGGATAGGTTACTATCGACAAGTTAACTCGTTTTTTTCCGTCTTTCTCGTTCGGTCGATTTTCATAAATTTATTCCAGTCTCCAAACCTAGCTTGAAAGCGCAGTCGCCGTCCGTGCGGCGACTATTACGATGGAAACAGAACGCGTCATCGTATTCGACAAGATTTAGACAATATGCACTAAAAATATAGACTTTAGTCGAGCTAGTACAGTGAAAAACTTTAAATTATTATTTTTACTTCTGTCCATTTTCATACTAGCTTCATGCTCAAGCAACGATTTTAGCGAAGAATCAGTAACAAAAACAATTAAACCTGAAGATTTATCCAAACAAAAACCTTTAACGCAAAAAGATTTAGATATTATCACACAGTTATTGCCTGAATCAGTTTATTTTACAGCAAGTTTAGTTGATGGAACAATTACCAATAAAGAACTTGCCTTGTCTACTTTCAAAAAATATGAAATGGACAGGTATCGTTTTGAATTTGTTAAACATAAAGTTCTTAATGGCGTAATAGTAGACTCAATCGGTATTAATGTAAACCTTGATCCTAAAAATCTACCGCCGAATCTACTTTTGACTAAAGAAGATCTAGAGTTGATCGGTTTGAATAAAGATAAATTACAAGCCGCTCTCAAAACATGCGTCGCTAACAAAATAAAATCATTATTTTAATTCATTCTTTAAGAGTTAAATACTGAAACGTTTATGAAAACCAGCTCTATCCATAATATTGATTCCAGAACTCTGGCGCTATGGCGCTCTCGGTCATTGGTCTCCTCATTGTTTTATGGCTTTTATTTTTTTTCCAGCCAAACGGGAGGATCCGCTTAAAGCGCCAATAACCATATAATACAGTTAGGCCGCCAGCGGATCCGCCCCTGGCGGTTTTTTTATTTCACTGTCCTATTAAATTTCACTGTCCTATTAAATTTCATTGCTCTATTAAATTTCATTGCTCTGTTAAATATCAT
>JAISZP010000200.1 GCA_031269135.1 Deltaproteobacteria bacterium
GTCAATAAGCTCGTCGATAGACTCTTGTCGTCGGAGACTACTTTTTTCGATCATTATCGTTTGCGTAATTTAGGTGGTCAGGTTGAAAGAGTGGATCTTTCCAAAAGTCAAAAAAATCCTGTTTCAGTCTCCGGAAGTTTGCGGGCGTTGCCTCTGACGCCTGTCGCCGGAAAGATGGAGCCGATTGTGCTTCCGGCGCCGAAGACGATGGAGGAAAAAAATCAAATCAACAAACCAACTGAGCCTCGCTGGCTGCACAGCGTTAAATGGTTGACCCGCCTGTTTTTTTCGCTTGTTTTTTTAATCTGGGTTTTTATATTAGGCTTCCTCTTCGGTCGTGGGACCTTGTCTGAGAACATACCAATCTTAGGGGAGACATTTGCCTCTTTGAGCGGCCAAAACGCTTCCCAGACCAATTCCCAGGCCGCTTCCCAGATATCTTCCCAGATATCGGATGACGCATCAACCGACCAACAAGCGGCAAGCGCGGCTTCTTCTTCGGGCTACAGCAATTTACCGACCGATGAAGATTTTGAGGACCAATCATTTACTTATCCATTGGTCATCGCGGTCCCTCAAGATGCAGGCGACGCCGCTGATGTTTCCGTCGTTTCCGGCGGCGCGATTCAAGACGCGGCGAGCGATGGAAACGACCTAAAAAATGCTTCCGCAAATGCTTCCGCAAATGCTAATGCAGGCTCCGGCGCAGCTTCCGACGCCAGTCGCCAGGCAAGCGACCAGCAAAGCCGGACTCTAGATCGCGGCAGCCTTGCTGCTCAGACCACGAGCGACCGGCTCGAAAACGAGAATCTTGCTTCAGGCGCCGAAAACAACGTTTCGCCCGCAAACTCGGTCGCCGCGGACGCATCGACATCTCTCGCCTCGGCGCAAACGCCGACGACGACAAGGTCGGAAAATGAGATTTATTGGCCGGCGAAACCTGAAAAAACAGGGGACTTTACCGTTCAAGTAGCTTTCGCCACTAGCGAAAAAGAAGCCGTCAAGTATGCGGAGTTTTTTCTCCAGAAAGGCTTCGACGCTTATTACTATCAAACAAAAAGCAAGAACTATCCCGTCAGGGTAGGTCGTTACGAGACTCAAGAGCAGGCTAAAAGCGCTTTAGAACGACTCAAGACGGCTGGGGCGGTGCAGCCTTACATCTCTAAATTACAATAGCCGCAGCGTTTTCAAGATCGATGAAGCAAAGCAAGGGCAGGGAATCGACCCTATGACGGCAGCGCCTTACATAATCAATTAATTTTAATAGCCGATTGATTTAAATTCTATTGATTTAAATACTATCGATATAATTGATCGAGCGGTTGCGATATTGCGCCGCTTAAAGCCGATGCGCCGTAAAATCGCGACTTTCAAGACGCGGTTTTACGGCGCGGTTTTATGGCGTATGCGATTTTCGAGGCTTTACGTCGTCAATCTTTCCAGTCGGTTTTTAAAAGCTGAGGGTCTCTAATCAGAAGTTCCGCAATTTCGACCGCGTTGGTGGCCGCCCCTTTGCGCACGTTATCGGCGACGACCCACATGCTTAGACCGTTGTCATGAGAGATGTCGGCGCGGATGCGGCCTACAAAGACATCGTCGCGGCCTGTCGCCTCCGAAGCTAAGGGGTAGGCGTTTTGCGACGGATCGTCAACCAACAAGATTCCTGGGGCCCTGCTGAGCAGTTCCCGAGCGCTTTCCGGGCTTATAGGACGACCGGTCTCTATCCAAATAGCTTCGGAGTGGGCGTAGAAAACCGGAACCCTTACGCAAGTCGCGGAAACTTTGATGCTTTGGTCGTCGAAAATCTTTTTGGTTTCATTGACCATCTTCATCTCTTCTTTCGTATAGCCGTTTTCAGTGAAGACATCTATGTGAGGCAAACAATTAAAGGCGATACGGTGCGGATAGACTTTATTCTTAGTCTCCACTCCATTGAAGAGATTTTTCGTCTGCTCGGCCAGTTCTTCCACGCCTTTTTGGCCGGTGCCGGATACCGATTGGTAGGTGGAGACTATTATGCGCTTTATCCCAACCGCGTCGTAAATAGGTTTGAGAGCGACCAGCATTTGAATGGTGGAGCAGTTAGGGTTGGCGATGATGCCTTTATGATTTTTCAAGGCGCCCGGATTGACCTCAGGGATGACCAAGGGCACTCTAGGATCCATTCGCCAGTTGGAGGAATTGTCCACGACGATGCACCCCGATCGGGCGGCGATGGGCGCAAATTCGCCGCTGGCTTTGGCGCCGGCCGAGAAAATGGCAATGTCAAGATCATCAAAAGATTTTGGTTGAGCCAATTCTACAGTGAGTTCCCCATCGTCAAACTCTATCTTCTTGCCTGCTGAGCGTTGCGACGCCAAAGGCTTGACTTTCTTAAAGGGAAACCCACGTTCTAAAAGGCAATTAAGCATTTCTCTTCCTACGGCGCCGGTGGCGCCCAGGACGCCTACATTGAATTCTCGCGACATTTTGCCTCCTGTCATATGACGAAATTAGGGCGCAAGTTTTGTAATATTAGCACAAGCCATATAGTTTTGGAAACGAAAAGCTCAGCTGCCGGCTGCTCAGTCGTCGGTTGAAAGAGCGGCAATCGTCGGCGATCCTGGACTCCACGTCTGAAACCAGCCGAATATCTACATGTCTTTTCGCATGGCATCCTATTCTATTATCGTCGATTTTTAAAGTTTTGTAAATTGAGAGCTTATAAGGCGCGTTTTAACTTCTAAGCGCGTCAATTCGCTATGAAAGCCGCATAGCGCCTATTTGTATAAGTAATAACGCAAAAACTCTCCCTATAAAGGGAGAGTTTTCAGCGTGAGTTGAAGGATCCGGCTTTTATCGATAAGGCGGCTGCGACTTGGAGTCGACCGAGTCTGAAGTTTCAGCGTCGTCTAAGTTCAATCGTCTTTGCGACGAAAAGATTCGCCTAATGAAGTCCGCTATGAAAGCTTGTCAAGTTTTACTAGCGATGGCCGTCAGGTAAAGCTGGGGGGCGTCTCTGTATATGCCCGCATTGGAAAATTGGTTAAGGCCGCTTCTGACGTTTTGAGAAATGGCGGGACCTACATCGTACTTCATGGCCGCTAAGGTAGTGGCGACCGCGCCTAAGGTCTCGTTGAGATCGGCATCGGAGTCTTGTCCTCCAATCGGCAGAGGCTGATAATCATTTGATGCGTCGAACATGTCCGTCAAACGCCTCATGGAAAGCTGGGCCGCCACTTCCGGAGGATAATACGCTCCCGGAGGAATCGGACCCGCCTGCAACACCGTCCCGCCTTGGGTGGCGGGGGTGGTGATGGTGGTTACTCCTGGGCTGGTCACTCTGATCCTGATGGAGCCGCCAAGGGTGAAGAAAGTGGGTTGATTTTGGTTCTGAATTACGCCGTTCACGCTAAACTTGTACGGCATAGGGTCAGTCCACTCCTGGGCCTCGTCTATGATGAGGGTAGGGTAGCTGTCGTTGGAAGCGATGTCTTTAGGGTCTCCGCTTGGTTTGCGGGTTGGTCTGACGTTTAAGTAGCGTTGAAGGGCGTCGGCGACGGATGTGTGGTCGTTTCCCGCTTTGTCGACATCGATGGCCAGATAATGAGCGAGATTTCGTCCCGGTCTGGGGGTGTAGCTGTCGACCATAGCCACCATTGCATTAGAGACTGTGGCGTGTGGTTTAGGCGAGCCGCTGGCGATGATGCTGGACGCGACATTTGGGGTGGGTTCCACCGCCGCGACAGAGGTCTGTCTGATGGTTCCGGCCACTTGAAGCGGTAAAAACGCCTCTTGCGGCCTAATGCTTACAGGGTTCATGGGGCCTCCAAAAGAGTATCGGGCTAAAGACCAGCCGCCCCTCCGTGAACGGGACTGTCATATGACGACAAAAGCGCAGGCATAAAAAAAGCGCCGTCAAAGGCGCCGATTTTCAGCTGTATTGCAGACCAAAATCGGCGCTTCCCTATTTCAAGGGCTTTAAAGACGCCTACCTTGGCTATCGCGGAACAAACTTATATCCATTAAGTTTGTTTTATATAGTTTACCAAAAAGAAACAGGGTAGTCCAGAGTTTTTTTTTAGGAGTTTTTTTCAGAGTTATTTTCTAGACTTTTTTCAGGAGTTTTTTTTAAGGGGTTAAAGCGGCTTACAAGTCGGCTATGTAAGTCGCTGCGGCGTTGGAACTCTCCCAAGCGCTCACCGAGTGAAGGCGTCCTCTGCCGTCGGAGCTGCTTTGGATTTGCGGAGCCAAGTGGTCGTATATAAATTTGGCGATGTTTTCAGAAGAGGGATTGGCGGTCTTAAATTCCTCTTTTTCATTTAGATATTGGTGGTCGAGCAGGTCTAAGACATCATTCAAAAGTTTTTTTATGACGCCGAAGTCCAAAGCCAAGCCGATTTCATCAAGTTGTTTCACTCGGACGACTACCTCGACAAACCAGTTGTGTCCGTGGAGGTTTTCGCATTTTCCGTAAAATTCCCGAAGGTTGTGGGCAGCCGCAAAGTGGTTGGTGACCTTAAGCTCGTACATGTATCATACCTAGATATGTAAACGGATGATGAAGCAAGTCGTCGCTTTGACGAACGACTATTCGATGAGATCGTTGTTCAGCCATTGGGTTAGCGTGTCGATGAGTTCTTTGGCGACTGCGGCGGGGAGATTGAATGCGGCGCGCTTGCGGTAACAGCCTCTGAACTTGTTGTAGCGAATTAGGCTCGCCTTAGGCGGTCCAAATTTTCCCGTCTTTTTATCTCTCTCACGGTACCGAAACAAGATGGTCGACCAGGCGCCCTTGGTGAGGACTATTTTGTCGAGTTGTTCGACGACCGTTTCCCCGTTTAATTCAAGGTCTACAGAAACATCATCGACGGAGGCGACATTTTCATCCGACAAATAATTGTTTGCTTTCCAATCCGCATTGTTTGAATTTCCATGTTCATAGTCGTCGTCAAAATCAGCAGCCATT
The DNA here is from genome assembly GCA_031269135.1 of Deltaproteobacteria bacterium. Lineage (GTDB taxonomy): Bacteria > Desulfobacterota > Desulfarculia > Adiutricales > Adiutricaceae > JAISZP01. The sequence goes on from JAISZP010000200.1 coordinate 4,949, forward strand.
TAATTGAAATCCTCAAATAAAATTTAAGATCGATGCCTTCAGCCGAAACTGGGCGGCGGTTTTAGTCGGCGCCCTATTTAAATGGATGAAGCGGCGCGAGTGGTTCGGCTAAAGTTTCGTCTCTCTTTGAAGCGTCAGGCAAAGCTATCTTAGGGTTTTGTTGTGGATGGCTTTAGGATCGTCGGCGGTGATTATCCCCTTATCCTGGGCCAGGCGTCTTAGATACAGAAAAAGAGGAAGACCGCAGCTGACTCCTACAGCCGCAGTCGCCAATAGCGGCAGCCACAGCCCTTTCATTTTCAGGCGTCGTCCTTCGCTGAGGATGAAAAGTATAGTCACAAGCGCGGATAGGAGCATATTGATGCCGAAATAACTGCTGACGGGGCTGGCCCAGGTTTGGATCTTCATCTCGGTCAAGTCGAATCCGAACTGGTTGAAAAAAGAACCCAGAAAGCTATAGGGGCCGACTGCTCCAAGAAATGCGAGGCCTAAATAAAAATACCCCATACTTACCACATGCGTCCAGGAAAATTTCGTAAGGAGGTTGAAGAAGACGTCACGAGGGTCGTTGACCCTTTGCTTTTAGCGCCGTGACGGCAAGCTGATTGATGCAGACAGCCTAAGCGAACCCCTTGGCTTCGGCCAAGGGGAGTAATTGAGGCCGAAAAACTTGTTCGGCGCTCGGAAGCGTAGTCGCTTGGCCGCAAAGCTTCCTGGCGACAAAGTCGCTTGGTTAAATAGCTTCTTGGTTACACGGTTTCTTTTCTGCAAGCCTGCCAAGGCAAGATTAGGCAAGCCAAGGCAAGATTTGAAACTTTACTACCGTCACCCCTGATTTTCGGAAAAGTTTTCATCAAGAACATCTACTTCATTTACGAATTGACTGATAATTGTTCTTTGCACTAGAAAAACATCTGCTATTTCATGTAAATAACCGTCATTAGTAACATAACTCGCTGTTCCATATATGTAATTGCCATTATTAATGGTTTGGTTTGTTTCAGTATAGTTAATATTTAAACTTTCTATGCTAAGATCTTCTAATGTAAATAATTCTCCAATATCTGTTATACCGTTCTGGTTTAAATCTCGCCAAATTTTAAGAAACTCCCAATTAGTATCGTTAGAATTAATTATG
>JAISZP010000204.1 GCA_031269135.1 Deltaproteobacteria bacterium
GCACTGAAACAGACGTCAACGGCAAAAAACTCAGGCTATGTCCTTCGGCAAAACCAGGAGCAGCTCGCGTATTCAGGGCTCTTGGCGTGGACTTTCCGAAGTCGGTTGATTTGCTCGGCAAAGTTGAAACAGCCTAACTAAGGCCGTCTGGTCAAGATCAAAACACGTTTACTTTTACTGAATTTATAGATATAAAAGATTCAATACACACGCTAAACACGCTAAATATGTTAGATGATATATTTAAACGTGATGAATAAAATAGGCATAAACATCAAATAATGGCGAAAACGGTTTTAGCCGTTTTCACTACGTTTTTTCCATCGTTTTTTTGCCTTGATTTCTGGACGTTCGCAAAAACCAACTGTCGAACACCGGCCTAAACTGGGCGGATAGCCGGTTGACGGCGTCATATTCTCACGCTTTACGCGTCGTCGTCGCCTTCAAAGCCTCAGGTAGGCCGTTTCGGCCAAAACGACGATCTCGCTGCCGCAAAGCCGAAGCGTATGGCGGGGCACAACGGCGGCGGACCTTGCGGACGCCGAGGCTCTATTCGACCCAGCTCGCTCTTGCTGTTGCGAGTGCTTTACCGTTACGGCGATAGGGTCCTCCCTCGGAACAATGCCGAAGCTTCATGACGGCGCACCAAGGCAACTGAGCAAGATGAACCCCGGGCTATTTTCCGCCTTGCCGAATGTTATGAAAACGCCGAGGGAGCAGCCGTCGTCTTTATAAAGTCCAAGCGACTCCCGCAGAAGACGACCGGTCTCGACCGGCGAAAATCCATAGTTCACCTTGAAACCATAGTTCACCTTGAATCCATAGATCGCCTTGAATCCCCCTTTAATCCATGGAAAAGGAGACTCCTTTGCTCCAATCACCCGCAGACATCACGAAAAAGGCCGCCAAAGGCGACGCCATAGCGCAGTTCCTTTTGGCTCGGATGTCCTTCACCGGCGATGGAGTCGCGGTCGACAAAGTCAAAGCCGCAGAGTTGCATGAGAAAGCTGCGGCTCAAGGTCATAAAGAGGCGATGTACAGCCTGGCTCATGCTTGCGATGTCGGCGACGGGATCGATGTGGACAAAGTCAAAGCCGTGAAGTGGTATGAGAGAGCCGCAGGGATAGGTCACAAAGCGGCAATTTTCAGGCTGGCCGAAATCTACGCTCTTGGCGAAGGCGATGATGTTGCTGCGGACAAAGACAAAGCCCGACACCGGTACGAAAAGGCGGCGGCTCTTGGCGACGCCGACGCCCAATTTAAACTGGCGGAAATTTACCGTAAAGCCGATGGGGTCCCTACGGACTATGACATAGCTTTTGAATGGTACGCCAAGGCGGCCCGGCAGGATCATCCCGAGGCTATTTTCCGACTAGCCCTTTGTTATGATGAAGGCTTCGGTGTGGACGACTTCGACCCCGCCAAGGCCAAACAACTCCTTCGGAAGGCGTCCAGTCTTGGTTTGCGGGAAGCGGCGGAACACCTTGCATTCCTTGAGGAGCATGAGGCTAGTTTGGCCGAATTTGTCAAAGACGACATAAAAAAAGCCAACGAAGGCGACCCCGTTGCCCAGGTAAATTTGGCTATAGCGTACGAAAACGGCGAAGGGGTGGAGATGGACAAGCTAAAAGCCAAGGAGTGGTATGAGAAAGCTGCGGCTCAAGGCAACAAACTTGCAAAGCACCTCCTGGCCCGCAAAAACGATAAGGTCCAACGCAGGCCTACCGCTCAGGACAGAGCCAAAGATGTGGAAAAGTACACCAAAGCGGCTCAACAGGGCGATCCCATGGCGATTTACAAACTTGCCGTGTTTCATAAAGACGGCCATGGGGTGCCAGCTGACCCCGTCAAGTTCAGGCGATTGCTGCAGGTGGCGGTCGATCTTAATTTGCCTGAGGCCATAAATCTTCTTAAGCATCTTGATGAGTAGGTGTTGTCGCTGATGGGCGCAGGACTCCGGCAAACCAAACCAGTCCGTTTAAAGGCCTTCTCGGAACGTCGCTTCGCAGGCCTTGACGTTTTGCCCCAATTACCGCTCTCGCCTTGAAAGACTCAAGGCTCTTCGCCATAAGGTTCACCTACCCACGAATTATCTACCATCGATTCACCTGCCATCGTTGCGCGCCGGCGAGGTCGCCGTCAACGAGGCTAAAGCCTTCTCCAAGTTTAAACTTGGTCTTGGGCTTGGGCTTGGGCTTGGCTTGGACTTGATGGACAAAAGCCGCCTTATCGTCAACGACCTAAATCCTTTCGTTTGCCGAAAACCAGACTCCGGCTGTCTTTGAGACTTTTGCCGAACGCCTTTCCCCAGTCGCTTTTCCCTGGTCACCTTCCCCTTGCCGCTTTTTCCTGGTCGCCTTCCCCCGACAACCAGGGCTTTTGCAAGCCGCTTATTTTGCAAGCCGCTTATCAGCTAGCGGCAGCGCCATATCGGCGCCCCCGCCCGAACATTTTCACTTGCCCCTAATAATCAAATAATCAAGCGTCGCCGCCGTCGGCCGCAACTCTATTTTCGAGCATAATCGTCGCAAGGTCGCCGCAAGGTTTTTGCCGGCGGCATCGACGGCTTTTGTTCGCGCCGCCGCTTTCAAATGCGCCTATCAAAAAGGTTCCCAAGCGAGCGCTTGACGCCGCCTTCAGACTTTTCTGCGAGAGACGTCGCCTCGCGCCGGTTATCCATCCTTGATTTTCTGAATGCTCCCTGGACGCTTTTAAGCAGTCAACCTCTCAGACGACCGAGTCGTCGAAAGTCTCCACGGGCAACTTTTTCGCTGACCGACATTGGCGTATCGTCGCTGCGAGCAATGCCGGTTCGGAATATTCTCCTCCAATCCGTTCAGACGGTTAGGCGGTTAGATTCCGATTCGACGGAGCTTCCCCATTTTTGTCTTTTTTGGCTGCCGACTTCTGGTTACAATCGACAAAAGCGTAAAAAATCTTAAAACGCGGCTAAATCCATTCAGCTAATATGTCGATTTTACTAAATATTTATTTTTGTCGTTTTGGCATTGTAGTTGCTAGATTTTACAATATCAGTGCTTTTCAAGAGAGTTCACGAGAAAGCCGTTTATGCTCGCAGCAACTTAACCAGAAGCGATCAACACCAGATGGATAGTCAACCGCCAAAGATCAATGATGGCCTTTTGTCGGCGCCCGCCAAGTCAACCTCGCCGGTAGAATCTTCTCTTGAAAACCGAGAGGCTGGTCTGGTCAATCTCTTTTTGACCGTCTCGGGTTTAATGGCCAACCAAGGCGGTCTCAAGTCCGCCATGGAATCGATTTTGTCCTTCATGCTCTATGGATTGGGCGTAAAAAAAGCCGCCGTGCAGCTGCTTGAAAGGTCGTCCGGCAAACTCATATTAAACCTATCCCAGAGTCAAACCAAAGAAAAATGGGTACAGGGTTTCGACTCGGCAATCATCGACGAGGTCCTTAAAAATGGCCAGCCTATCGTCATCGGACGCTTTGAAAACGATCCTTTCTTTTCCCAGCAGTCGAACAACGACCCGCAAGACTCGGATCGTTCATTTGTCTGCATCCCCATCACTTTGCGGGGACAAATCTTAGGTTGCCTTAGTTCGCAAGGATATTTTCAAGATTCCATCGCCTTTCATGACCACCTTGACATCCTGTCTGTAATCTCCAACATCTCCGCAAATTTCATCGCTCTGCACTTGCTGGAAACTATCGATAAAGCCAATTTAGAGCGTAAAATTCAGTCTCTTTCAGCCGAAATCAAGCACCTCAGACGTAGAAGCCACCCGGCTAATCTTGTAGGCGCCTCAAAGGTCATGCAAGATCTCTATTACCTGATTAAGAAGGTCGCCTCCAAGAAAACGACGGTCCTTCTAATCGGCGAGAGCGGAGTAGGAAAAACGACGGTGGCCAACAGCCTGCACTATGGTTCAAACAACGCCTTCGGCCCTATAGTTAAAATAAAATGCGCGGAGCTTACTCAGGCGTACGCTGAAAAAGACCTCTTTGGTCACGAAAATGGAACTCTACAACCACATTTAGAAAAAGGTCTATTGGAAGAAGCCGACGGAGGAACAATCTTTTTCGACGACATTTCCGAACTTCCCCTGAGACTTCAGCCGAAACTATTGAGGGTCTTGAAAGAAAAGACTTTTGAGAGGGTTGAAGGAGAAACGCCCATAAACCTGAACGTCAGAGTCATCGCGGCCACCAATAAAGACTTGGCTCAAATGGTGGCGAAAGGGCAGTTTATGGAAGAGCTGTACTACAGCTTAAGCGTTTTTCCTATAACCATTGCGCCGTTAAGAGAGAGGGAAAGCGATGTGCTGATGTTGGCTAAGCATTTTTTGAACCTCTATTCGCAAGATTGCGGCAAAAAGATTACGACGATCGCCCCGCAGGCGACCAAGCTGCTTTTAGCCTACGACTGGCCGGGAAACGTCAGAGAACTGGAAAACGTCATTCATCGAGGGGTAATACTCTCTGAGGGAGAATCGCTTCAGACTCACGATCTGCCGCTGAGCCTAACCCTGCCCGGTTTAGGAAAACCCAACTACGGCTTGGATGCCCGCCTGACCAACTATGAAAGAGGTTTGCTCATCGACGCCTTAAGACATTACTGCGGCAACGTCTCGAAGGCGGCCAGAGATCTTGGGCTTACCAGACGCTCCATGGGGCTTAGGATGAAGCGTTTGAACTTGGACTACCGAGATTTTAGGCCGGATAAACCCAGCCCTCATGAACCAAAGCAGACAGATTCCGATCGACTATAGTCGAGAGATTGAGCGCTGGGATAGCTACAGACCAAGATTGCTTGGAAGGATCCTGCATAATCGGCGGCGCCCGGTCGCCATTACGGGAAGTCCCATCTGAGACGCGGCAACATTGCCGTGCTTGCGGTTCAAAATAGCGCCAGACTGCAAAATTGATTAAGGGATTAAATCGTCCCTTAATTCCGCAAATTACCTTTTGGATTCGCCGTTTGACGCTGGACATAACGGCTTTGCCTGGGGCAATTGTTTGAGACGCCGCTTGCGTAAAGAAAAAGGCTTATATTGCTTGGCTTTAAGAGGCAAATCCAATTTGCGGGCCATCATCAAGGGCAACCCGCCCTGAAACACTGAGCAAAAACATCAATGCGACGTCTCAATGGAAGGTCACAGCGAAAAGTTTCAATGGAAAGCCTCAATAAATCTCAGCCGCCGCATCTATCCTACCTACGATGCCCATGGCCTGCTTTTCGACCACCTCGCGCTTATCTCCATCCTCGCCTCAAACATTCATTCCCAAACTCGACTGAGACGAATCATCACCGTCACGATTATAGCCGGACTCGGCGTCCGTGATGTTCTGGGACCGCGACGAAATAGATCTCGCGCCGCAACATAAACATACGGCGCCGTCACTCAAAGCCGCGTCAAGTCGCTGTTTGAAGAAGCTATGCGATGTGCTCGCTCTCTCTAGCTCTGATCGCTCTAGAGGTGATCTTTCTAGATTTGCTCCTTCCAGGCTTGCTCTTTCTAGAGGCGATCTCTCTGCACTCGCTATCTGGGCTTGATTACTAGGCGATTAACGTCTCTAGCACCAT
>JAISZP010000205.1 GCA_031269135.1 Deltaproteobacteria bacterium
GATTGTTAAATTTGATTTTGGACAGTCCGGAGTTCGAAGGAATGGACGATGGGGAAGCATGGAGCTATGTCGAGCGGCTGCAACATGAGAGGGATGAGGCAGGGCAGTGCGAGAACAACCGGCCTTGACTGAAGTAAGCCAATGGCTTATAGTAAGATATGAATACGTCGCTGCCCATAACCGTCATAGAGACTCCATCATTTTTAAGGGACTCCAAAAAACATTTGGACGATGACGAACGCAAGGAACTGGTTTCGTTTCTGGCCTACAATCCGGCCATCGGCGATTTGATTCAGGGGACGGGTGGAGTGCGCAAGGTGCGCTGGGCCAGAGAAGGCGGCGGGAAAAGTGGCGGGTTCAGGGTGATTTACTTTTACAGCTCACCAGGAGCGCCATTGTTTATACTGAACCTTTTCGCCGAAAACGAACAGGCGAACATAAGCCAGGCCGACCGCAACGCTCTTAAAGAGCTATCCGCGATTCTGGTCAGGCGGTACAGAGGAGATTCATCATGAGCGGAAGTCGGATCATAGAAAGCATGAAAGAAGCTGTGGCCATTGCGCGCGGCGAAATGCCCGACGACGCTTATCAGGCGCATATCCCCTCGCAAGTGGACGTCAAGGCTATTCGCCAGGGGCTTGGGCTCTCCCAGGCTTCTTTCGCGGCCCGTTTCGGATTGTCGCTCCACACGCTTCGCAACTGGGAGCAAGGCAAAAGACAGCCCGATCCAGCGGCCAGAGCCTATCTTAAAGTCATCGAAAAGGCCCCTGATACGGTATACGAAGCTTTGGCCGAGTGAAAGGCGAGGTCACGACGGCCTACCTTTCCTAAATCCCTTCCAAACCCATGGCCGCCGCCCTCTTTGCATCAGGGGCAAAGTGGGCGTAGCGTTCGGTCATTTTGAGGCTGCTGCGCCCCATGAGTTTGCTGACCGTATGCAATGGAGCGCCTATCGGCACATGCCGGCAAGCAAAGGTGCGGCGCAGGGTATGGACGACCACTCTGAGCCGCCGGTCGCTAATGTCGACATTGAGTTTCAAATCACTGACGGCTTGAGCGAAAAACCCCAACGGTGCGATAGGCCGTGTTATAAGCTCCCAAGGCGAAAATCCTGGCGGCTTTGCCATGATTGGCTCAGTTGATGATTTTAAAAAATATGTTTGATCGAAGCGCTAAAAGTCCTAAAATCGGCACATTAGAAAATATTCGGCAGTGGATTCATAGAGAGTTCAAATAGCTCAGTTGTTCAGGAACGTGCAAAACTCCCTGGAATGAGATGGAATGTCGGCTGTCTGCAAAACATAGTCGCCTTGGTTGGAAAGATAAAAAGCGACCGCTGGGAAGAAGATGTTGTACGTGCCGTTTATAAAAAATATAATGTCGCTCACGGCAAAAATTTCTCTTTATCACCAAGAAAAGAAGAGTTTTAATGTCATCAGTATAAATCGCAACTTTTTATATCTACACCCAAGCAATTTTGCGCCTCTTCAATCCTCTCTAAAGTTGTGATACAATAGAAAAAACGCGTAATCAAGATGAGTAAAAATATACGTATTCATATGCAAGCTAAAGTCTACCTGCCCTCTATGTTTTATTTCTGATGCTCATCAGTCGCCGCCGACAGTTTGGATATGATTGTTCACTTAATAATATTTGACTTTCATGATGGCGATTATGCATGTCGTCAGCGCTTATATGGATATTAAAATGAAATTTCATAAAATATTTTTAATTTTGGTGCTGGCCTTATTGCTGGCTCCTGCTGACGTCTTAGCTCAAAATAGACCCCAGGATAGGCATTCGGATAAGCAATCGGATAATCAACCGAACAAACCATCGGACGGTCTTGCCGTGTCTTCCAAAAATCACCCGGAAAACAACTGGGATACGATTCAAAGGGATACTTATCGCAAAAAAAATCCCGCGCTCCCTGACGCCGACTCCGGCAGGCATCGCCCGAAATATCCGCCCTTATACAAGCCTGATTACAAGGATCGTTCGGAAAGACCCAGATTCAACGACCACAACAGGGGTCGCGACCACAGAGGTCATGACCATGACAGGGGTTATGACCATAGCTGCAATCAGTGCAACGACGGCATTTCCGTCAACGTTGAATTCGGGCCGGAACGCTACTACCATCGCAATGATCTTAGTAAATGGCCCCAAGCCTCGTCTCAATTTTCTTTAGGCCTTCAAGCGAGCTATTTTACTTGGTTAAACAATTCCAGTCGCCTGGAGTTCGAGGTGGAGGAGCTTTTTGATCAAGTGGACGCTCAAGTTGCCGCCCGCATGGCGGTTGAGCCTGAGATGACCGTCGAAGAACAAAGAAGGATGTCGATGGTGTTGTTGCGCGGTTATGTGGAAGACAACATAAAGAGTTTGGCGATAGACCAAGACGGCGCCTATCACATTCTTTTAAACGACCAAAACGAAGAAGAGGAATGGATAAAGACCTCGGTGACCCAAGAGATGGTTAGAAACGCGTCGAATATATTAAACCAGCAGTTCAATCAACAGAGCTTGCCCGCCGCTCGAACTCAAACTCAAAATAAGCCCCTTCCCCCCAGCCAAGCGGTCAACGACCGTTATCGAGCAGCTGCGGATGCTTGGAAGAACTAGCTGCCTGGAAAAGCTAGCTGCTTGGAAGAACCAACTGCCCGGAAAAGCTAGTTGCTTGGAAGAACCAACTGCTTGGAAAAGCTGAATGCCCGGAAGAACCAGCTGCCTTGAAGAATTTGGCGTTTGACGAATCAAGCAATAACCAAATCAAGCAATTACAGTCGACCGATTTTACCTCAGCAAGCTTTTCCTAGGATAATACCCGCCTTTAGCCGTAACGTTCGGCAACAACTTGCAGTCAGGCCCCATCAATACCCCGGGGCTGGTGACGCTATTGCACCCCGTCTCCACCCTATCGCCTAAAATCGCTCCGAACTTGCGACGGTTGACCTCAAGAATCTGGTCATCAACCTTAAAGCGGTAAGGGGTCTGCAGCATCTTCAGATTGGCGAGCTTGGCGCCTGCTCCGAGGTTCACTTCGCTTCCGATGATGCTGTCGCCCAGGTATGCGAAATGTCCAGCCTTGGCTCCGGACAACATCAGCACGTTTTTGGCCTCAGTGGCGTGGCCGATGATGCATTTCTCGCCGCTGAGCACCGAACCTCGCACGTAAGCCCCCTGCCTCACCTCAGTGCCTCGCCCGATGATCGACGGACCTTTCAACATGGCGCCGGTTTCAACCAAAACACCCTCGCCTATCTCCAAATCGTCATCGCTCAGAAAAGCTCCGGGAAGCACTAAAGCCGCGCCGTCAAGAACAGCGCCGTCTTTAGAGACCACAAACTTCGAATCTTCAAATCGCCAATCGACGTCAAACACCGTCTCGTTTCCGATTATAGCCGCCGCCTGAGTCACCAAACTCCCCCTAGCCCTCAGGGTTTCGACATTCGGCTTAATCTGATCGCGAATATACGTTTTGAGGTTGTCTAAGGCATCCCATACATAATCGGAACAAGAAAACAACTTTTCCAAAGGATCGTTTTCGGGGAGTTTAAAAAAGGTTTGCGGCGCGTACCAAGACATATTTCCTCTCAAAAATCCACGCCTTTTGCAGCTGGTTTGCCCTGTCGATAGGCATGTTTTATTTCCGTCATTTCAGTTATCGTATCCGCCATTTCGTACAATTCATCGGGGCAGTTTCGGCCTGTGAGAATAACGTTTTGAGATTCAGGACGCTCAAGAAGAAATTTTTTTACTCTTTCAACTAAGATAAGCCCTTTGCTTAAAGCTATGTTTATCTCATCCAAAACAATCAGATCGGCGTTTGGTTGCAGTTTTTCCGCCATTTCCATGGCTTGATTCGCTTTAGCCAGATCTTGAGCCGAAGGGTCGTTTTTGATGAAACCAAGGCCAAGCATATGGTAGCAGAGGCGGTCGGGGTGTTGTTGGGCGTAGCGTTCCAAAAAGCGGCTCTCTCCGGTGGGAGCCGATTTTATGAACTGCAGAAACACTACTTTTTGGCCGTGCCCTAAGGCTCTGACGGCTGTGCCTATGGCGGCGGTGGTCTTGCCTTTTCCGTTTCCGGTGTTGATCAATACTAGTCCTTTAGCGTCAGTCCCAGATTTTAACGATTTTATCGATTCCGTCGATTCTATAGA
>JAISZP010000227.1 GCA_031269135.1 Deltaproteobacteria bacterium
TCAAGGATATCATGGTCGCTTTGATCAAGCGAGTGTCCTATTGCATAAATATTTTTCTCTTCATTTCCTTACAAGTAATCAGAATTTGAATAAGCGCTCCTCGCCTCCCTCGCCGCTTGAAGCGATTTCTCATCACCCGCCTGTGACCACGGAATACAAAACAGTTATAAAAGTCTGAGGTCCCGAAAGAGCCATCTCATCGTCTTCGAGGGAGAAAAACGACTGCGATCCCTTGACGGCGGGGTCTCTGCCGCTTACGGTTATTACATAGTACTGTTTACTTAAAGCCCCTCCTCCGGTTGATCCCTTATCAATTATCCCCTGAGAATTTCCGACGCTGAAACTTGAAATTTCCGAAAATTGCATCAAATCGTTGGAGATCATCACTGTTCCCACCAAATTGCCGCCCGCGTCGCGAACAACTATGTCGGGAGCGTCGGTTGTGACCGCGCCTACGTTGAGATAGCGCTCTTTCATCGATATGCGCGAAGAACTTTTATCGGTGATCAAATCCCTTAAATTATCAGAGACGCTTATCTTGTAACCGCTCGAAGAGCTGTTGTAGCTGAGGTGATCTTTGACGTCGTCGAGATCGCCACGCGACACCAAAGCGTCAACCGCCTTAATGCCTATCTCCACCACCGCATCGGCGTGATTGAAGGCTTTCATGTTTTGCTTGTAATTGGTGGTGGTCGTAAGTTCGGCTCTTGAAGACCACAACACGCCCGCCCCCATGATGGTCAGCAAAAGCATGACCACCAAGGTGGTGATTAATATCATTCCCGCAGGCTTCGTCCGCTTGAGTTTATTCGATGGCGAAAAAACTCTGCGGCAGCCGTCGAAGACGGCTGCCTTAAGCCTCGTCATTGTGGCGATGTTCAACATATGACCTCATTTTATCCTGCAATGATTCATATAAAAATATAGTGAAAGCCGCGGCAATGCGTAGGCTGCAGGGCGTTTTCAATCGTCGAAATTTTCCGCCTTCAAAAGACCCGCAACGTCGTCATATGAATGACGATTCTTCAGCTCCCAGCCTTTATCAGGCTCGTATACACCAAAGACATCGCTTTTGGCCACGTCACCTCGACAGTCAGTTCGTTGGTGAACTGAGTTGGACACTGCCGTTTTAAAGTCACGCTCCTGGTGAAGAAGGCGTTGGCTTCATCAATCTCCATGCCGTTGCGATCGAAATATTCCTCAATCGCAGCGGCGCTTGGGGTCATGACCCTTAACTGCTCCATCTTGCTTTCGGCTAAAAAAACGGCCGTTATCTGATTTTCGGAGATGGCCGCGCTTCTGACGGCGCTCGTATGCATGACGAGAGCCGCCATAAAACCCAGCATAATGACCGCCAAAGCGATTAAAGTCTCGACTAAGGTAAAACCGTCTCTTATCGTCTTATCGTGAGCGGACATGGTTCCTCCATAGGACGGAAAATCTCACATTTCTTTTAAGCGCGCGTGACCGGTGCTGTTGACTATGCTTAGACGCCAGGTGGATTTCTCGCCTAAACTGTTGTTGGCGAACTTTATATCCATCGGACAATAAGTTACGGCTTCGCCGCCTGGCGTAAACACGACGACGAAGCTGTCGCTGTTGAAGCCGTCTTCGTTGTGGACGCCGTAAGTTCTGGGGCCGGACCCGTCAAGGGCGTAAAACCCTTTAAAAAAGGATTTGTAAAACTCGTATTGCGGTTTCTTTTTCGTCACGTTGCTTAAATAAGTCAAGTCCGTGCCCTTATGAAGCTCGACGTCGGTGGCCGGAAGTTGTCTCCAACCCTTTATGGCCCCGGAAGCGGTATAAATCGCTATTTGAGCATCCAATCGACAGGGATTTTTGCCGCCGCCGAACTCGCGAGTCTGCTGGGTGCAGTCAAGCAATACTCTAACCGGCCTTTGATAGCTTGAAGCGCTCATCCTAGCTTTCAGCATGAGAGTCATGATCGCCTTGGAATCGGCCTTCAGTTCGCCGCGAGGCACGATGGTCATATAAACCGGCACGATGACGGCAAGTAGTACGCCCATTATGATCACGACAACCAGCATCTCGATGAAGCTAAAGCCGCCCTTGAAATCAAAGCTTTTTATAGACTTATTCTTCAAATTGAACATCACCGCTTCCCTTTTTTTCTCGTCAGTCGTTTCTCAGTTGAACGGTAGCTTCCAAATGCCTACGATAATACGAGTCGGCGGCGCCGACTGAGGTATGATTCAAAGCCGGTATATGACTAAAGCGCCCCTTGTAGGGATCGGGAATAAGCGTGCGGGCCACCAATATGAATTTGGCGGTTTTTACAGGTTTGGCGGCCAGATCGTACATGCTCAGATCAAAAACATACGACGCCGGATCTGTGGGGTCGTCGTCTCCAAGGCAGTAGGCCAACTGCAAATCCTCTATTCCTTCGCTAAGCGTGTCGCCTATCATATCGCTTGAGTCCATCAACAACTCGTTGATCGCCGAATCTTGACGATAGCTGTGAAGCCTCACGGTTTTCACGTTATAGACCATGGAGCCGGCTTCTATGCTGGTCACGCCGTTAGGAAGAGCCTCTGAAGGGAGTTTTTTTATGTTGATCGACTCCAAATCGGAGGCGTCCGATTGAGCCTCGACCAATATAGGATCGCCTGCCGCAGGGACAAGCGCGAGGTAGTCTCCGACGGCCAAAACCTCCTTACTGTTGAGTCCCGCCGGGATATCAAGAGTTTCGGTCAACTTTAGAGTAGTCGTCGATTTGGTCACGTCGACCGAGAGCCTTCCCAAAGGGGTCGCAAAATCCGGGGCTAAGGAACAGATCGTCACCTGGTCCGGGGCTTGATCCCCATCTTTCCCAAATATCGGCCTAGCCCCATGGCGGACGTCCCCGGAGGATGCGAACCAGTCGTCGGGATACTTAAACCACTCGGTCGCTTCGCCGTCTTCGTCTTTTAGATATACCTGAACAAATTTACTCTGATCCAACCCCAACAATTCGTAACCGTTCCCAGCCATGCGAATGTCCCGAGATATGGCCACCATCCCGCTCCGCAGATTCAACATCATCACCAAATTGGCATCTTTGCTCAAATAACTTTTGCTGGTGGTGGAATGGAGCAAAAACACCAGGGTCATCAGAAGCGAACCTAAAAAGACTACGGTCAACAGCTCAATCAAGGTCATGGCGTCTTTAAGCGTTCCGTCTTTGGTCTCTAAGCGATGAAGGCTCTTCAAGCCGTCATCGCTCTTTAAGCCGTCATAGCTCTTTAAGCCATGACGGCCATTTAAGCTGGGACGGCTCTTTAAGCTATGATGAGCCTTTAAGCTGGGACGGCTCTTTAAGCTGGGATCGATCTTTAAATGGTTTAAAATCATTTCATGCTCACCAAATAAAAACATCTATTGCGAATGTATGACGACGTTGATGGATTTGCCCGAACGCTGTCGTCCTGATAAATAAATCATCGCGGAGCGGTTTTGCCAAATCACCTCAAAGGTCGCCGGGACGTCCTGCGGATCGAAGCATGTCGCGGTTATGGTCAGCCCCTGCGCTTGGTCGAGCGATTTGGTCTTAAGTCCCGTTATGTCCGTGCAGGCGCCCGGAGCCAACTCTCCGGCGGCGTACTTATAAACCCTCGACGCGCTTCCGGTATAGTTGATTGAGGCCGTCTTGACGCCTTTTGAAACCGTGTCGCGCTGAAGAACCTTCAAATCATGAATCAAGCTGTCCTGAGTATAGACTATAGGTTTGGCGAACGAGCTTTGAGATTCCGGGACCATTTCTTTAGCGCTCTGAACGGAAAAACTCAGCACCATGCCTTCAATGAAGAAGACCAAAATCAGCATCGCTATGGCCGCCAAACCCAAACAGCGCTTCAAGAAGCCGTCTTGACGAGCCGAGACCTGCAAATCGATGGGGACGGAGCTTAAGATTTTGGCCTTTCCGGACCCCGTCTTCTTTTTTGAAGCGGCGATTGAAACGAAATAAGGATCCTGAGAACAGAACAGAGCCTGGGTTTCTTTGCGGACCACGAAACGCTCAGAGCAGTTAGGGCACTTCACCCAGGCGCCGTTCTTCGATATCTTGTCGGAGGCGACTTCATAGCTTTTCAAGCATTTGGGACAGACCACGCGGATGCGGCTAGTCCTAAGCTCGGTGTTAGTGTTTGCCTCGGGGGTGGTCTTTGGCTTGGAGCTAGTCTTGTCGCTTTGCTTGCTGCTTGGCTTGGAGCCAGTCTTGGAGCTTGGCTCGGGGCTAGTCTTGTTGCTAGGCTTGCCGCTTGGCTCGGAGATCGGCATTGAGATTGGCGTCTTTTGGACAATGCCTTCGACAAGCGTGTCGACATAAACAAGTCCGGCCGCGTCTTTGAAAACGACAAGCTGCCCTTCGCACACCGGACAAACAGCCGGAGTCCGACCGACCGCAAATTCACCGGGGTCTAGTTGACAGGCCCCGCTGCAGATTCGGCACCGGACCAAAACCATGCCTTCGCCAGCCGCGCCGTCGCCAGCCATGCCGTAGTCTGCGACCGCGCCGTCCGCCGCCATGTCGTCGTCCACCGCCATACCGTCCGGAGGGACGGTATGGTCGGTTATTGGGGCCTGACTGGAGCTATCGACAGTATCGCTTGCGACGAGGATGTAAGTTTGCGAACTATCCCGCATTATGGCTCTATTTCTAGATTACTGAAATCAAGCACCTCTCTCCACGATACGACCCCGCCTTGAGGGACGTCTTCATCCGGGAACCCGAGGGAATCGCCGGAGCCTCCGGTGTGGTTCGTCATGAAGCCAATTTTGCGGTTTTCATTGGTTCCGGTGACGGTCACCACCGTCTGCGTATGTTTTCCGGCGGCCGGGGCGACGTATCCCGTCACGTAGTTTTCGTTTTCCCCATTTTGCTCGCCGATGACTAAAAAGTGGTTGAGTTCAATGTAACGATCCGAGCCGAATATCGGTTTCGGAAGACCGGTGAAGGTATCAACCATCATAGTTATGCCTCTACCGACGCTTCCGCAGGTGGCCGACTCCGGCAGGAAGGTGCTGAAGGCCATGGCCGAGCCGTTTAAACCATGAGGCACCAAGGCCACCTGCTCCAAAATCATCTCGCTGCTCATGCCCTTCCACCAATCGGTGTTTTCGGAGCCGGGTTTATAGGGATTGTCGACTTCCGTGCTGTCGACGAAGGCGCCGAAGCCCGTAGCCATGGCCCGCCTGTAGCCGTCGCTGCTCGGCTGGGCTATGAGTTCGCTTAAATGCTCATAGTCTTTGACCTCTATGGAATCGACGGTGAAAGTCCCCAGAGAGCCGTCGCTTGTTTTGCTCTGGATGGAGCCGCTGGGGTAGACGAAAATATTGGAGACGTCCATAAGGTTTGTTTCGTAAACCTGCTGATACGTCAATTCCCCGGCGCCGTTGACGGGTTCTCTGATGCCGTAGAGGTAGTTGACGTGATTGAGCCGACACTCTTTGGTGTTTCCGGGGCCTTCGCACAGGTGACTGTCGGCTGAGGAAAAGTAGCGGCCCGAGCCGAAGAAGACCCACAATCTCCCTGTCGCGTCGTAAGTGGTGTTGACCGCCCCGCTGATGGGCCTTTCGGCGTTGTAGAAGACCTTGAGCTGGTTTTGCCATGAACTCGGGGCGCCGTTCATCCGAAGCCGCCAAATGCCGCCTTTGTCCATATAACCGTAGTTGGAGTACTTATCCCCCGAGTTCGGACAGAAGTCGTTGGGGTTGTTGGGATCTAAAAACTCATCCACTTCGGAGGCGCTCTTGAGGCACAACAAGTTTTTGTCCGGGGCGGACTGAATCACGCTCAAGTAGGCCAGTTCATTATTCCAGGTAAGACTTCCGCCCTGATCCGCGACGGATGAAGTCGGCGCCATCAGAACCTGGAACTGGGAAATGAAAGTCTTAGGCGCTTTAAGGTC
>JAISZP010000247.1 GCA_031269135.1 Deltaproteobacteria bacterium
AAAGGGCTTTTGGAATCCGCTGTTTTGAATTGTTGTCAGACATTCAGCGACGAGGAAATTTTACCCCGGCGTTATTGAAAAGGCGGCGCGGCTGGCTTTCGGCATCTGCGCCCATCACCCATTTGTTGACGGAAACAAACGCGCCGCCGTAACTTCAATGCTCACAATTTTGCGTTTGAATGACGTTGCGATTTCGTATACGCAAAAAAAACTTGTCGCGCTTGGACTTGGTATCGCCGACAGGTCGCTTGATTATGAAGCGGTTTTGGAGTGGGTACGGCTGCATTTGTCGGCGCAATCGTAAACAGACACGGGGAATCAGGGGGAAACGCTTCCCCCCGATTTTGCGTCGGCTGGCGCAAAACGCCCCCGGCAGGGCGCACACGCCGCGCAGCGGCGTATAAGCGCCCAATATCCAAGAACTTGGATATTGTCAGCCCGCTTGCGCTTCACCGTTTGTCTTGCCCGTGCCGCCGCTTGCCGGAGACGGCTTCGCCGCCCGGCGCCGTTGCGTCCGTGCCGATGGGCGCGGCCTGCTTCTCTTGCGCGGCTTTCAGCGCGGCGAGGCTGCGCCGCCCGAAATCATCGGCGACGGTTTTTTCAAGGAATGTTTTGAAATTGTCCTCTGAGAGCGGTATCGTGTCTGGGAGAAGACTTTCAAACAGGCCGCGCCGCTTGCGCATGGGGTTTGTCAGCGCCTTCCGTTCTTCGGCCTTGAGCTGTTGCATGAGCCGTTTCAACTCGTTTTCAAGCTGTTGCTTTTCGGTCATTTTGAGTTCGATTTTCTCCTGCGCGGTCTTTGCCATAATGATTTTTCCTCCTGTCGGTTATTGGTTTTGGGGACAGAAAAACCTCCCGGATACTTTTCGCAGTCGGGCGGTTCGTCGTCGGCGATATTGATTTTTGCTATACAGCGAATCGGGTGTTTTCGAGTATCGCCGCGCGTTCGGCTTCCCTGTTCGCAATCCGCGCCGCTTTGATTTTGGCGTAACGTCGGCGATCATGTTCACGGTCTTTGTCGGTGCGCGGTTTCTTCGGCGTTTTCTTTTCTTCCGCAGGCAATTCCAAGATACCCCCAGGCAAATCGAATTTGCCTATAAAGTTGAACAGGATTTCCATTTCCTGTACCCGCCGCCCGCTTGATTTGTCGGCTTCATGGACGACTACGCTCTCCACAAAATTGTTCAGAAGCGCCGCCGAAAACTCGGCAAACTCTGTGCGGCGTTTCGCGAGTTCAAGGAATTTGTCGGCGCGGGCGCTGTCCTCGGCGTAAGCGTCGATTGCAGTCTGCAATCGTTCAATCTCGGCATTGAGATCGGCCTGCTCGTCGCTGCACCCCGTGAGCAGTTCCGAAAACTGTTTCTCGGGGATTTTGCCTGTGGCGCAACCCTCGTACAGCTTCTTGAGCAGGCCGCCGGTTTCCTCGCGCCGCCGCTATGATTTCGTCAGCTTTTTTCGGCTTTCCCTGACGGAGTTCTCGGCTTGAATCAGCGATTTTTCGCGGACTTTCTCCATAAACTTCGCTTCGTTTTCAAGCGCGTAGTCGCAGATGGCTCTCACGGTTCGGAGTATGAGCGTTTCCACAACATCGACGCGGAGATAGCGCATTGCGCAGCTTCGCGAATGGCGGCGGCAGCTTGAACAGACGTACTCGTTGCGCGGCTTGTTTTCCCTGTCCGTAACGCCCTGCTTGTAGTGCATTTTATGTCCGTAGTCGGCGCAGTAGAGTATGCCCGCGAGCGGGTTCGGGTCGCCACCGATCCGCTCCGGGATTCGTCGAGTTTCGCGCAGCCGTTGCACGGTGTTACAACTTTTTTTTGGGGCGGGCGGGTTCGCTTAATCTTCTTGCGTGATCTATAGGCTCTTGGGGCATAGACTTGGGAGCAGCCTTCCGGCGTTTCAAACTCAAATCCTTGGCATATATCTAACTTCAATCCTGCCGGCGGCGTCGCCGCTTTTGTTCTGTCTGCATGCTCTATGCAATGAAGCGATCTTATCTTATCTTGTCTCATCCCATCTCATCCAAATTCAACTCAACTCAGCTCATCGGCCATCGCCTGGGAGCAAAAAAAGATGTCGTGAAGTCCTGCGCACTTCCGGACATGCCCAGCGTGCACCCAGGATAAGGGATGCGAACAAAATCAACAGTCTCCAATCTCCAGTCTCCAGACTCCCCTGCCTTTTGAGCTGATGTTTTCAAAAATGAAATCGCTTTTTTATGCCCTCAAACCTCCATATTTGGTTGAGGTTTACATTCCTCGACTTTCTTCTTCCTTATTTCCTCTTTCTTCTCCATTTCTTTCTTCTTCCCTCTCCCCTCTCCCCTTTCACTTAAGCTCGCGCTGACGACCGATGCCAGAAATTCCGAAACAAAACCTCAAACAGATTGAAAAAACTGATGAGCTTGACCTTTGGTCAGGCTCAAACTTTTCCTCTTTCTTTTGGCCTCATATTTGCTTTTATTCCTTGCGGAGCGTTGAAGCGGACCCTTGAGTCCCGACACACCGCCTGAACAAACTTAATCCAGCAAAGGCCCGGCATGGATTTAACCAGCAATACACAGACCAAGATTCTGACCCGAAGTTATTTGGAGGTCAAAAGGGACCCGGAAGAAATCTTAGGCGCTGTTTTAGGAGAAGGCTTCAAGACCTACCGCAGACGATTTCGAGAAGCCGAGGCAGGCGAAAGACTTGATCGCCCTCTTCATTTGGACGTTGATGTGACCACCAATTGCCAGCTTCGTTGTCCGATGTGTCCGGTTGGTCACAAAGAGCAAAAGAAATTCAAAGGCTTTGGACTTTTTATGAAAGAGAGTCTCTACTTGGAGGCTCTTAGGCAAGCGTCGGAATTCAAGCTGCCTTCCATTCGGTTCGGACTGACCGGAGAACCGCTTTTAGTCGCCGATATCGAAAATTGGGCGGCGGAGGCTAAGAAGGCCGGAGTCATAGATATCTCGTTAATAACCAATGGTCAGCTTTTAGACGGCGATAAAAGCCGTAAGCTCATAAAAAGCGGTTTGACGAGAATTATGCTCTCGGTTGATGCCGCGACCAGTGAGACTTACGCCAAAGTTAGACCAGGAGGGGACTTTAGTCTCTTGCAGGAAAACCTCCAAGCCTTAGTCGCCAAACGTAAAGAGCTCAATAGCCATCTTCCGCTGATTAGGCTCAGCTTCGTGGTTATGGACGTTAACGCGAAAGAGCGCCGACTTTTTAGGGAAAAATTTTCCCCCCTGGCTGATTACCTCTCTTTTCAACGATATCAAGACCTTACCGCCGCCGGAATTAAAGGCGTCGAAATTGCCTCCGATGACGATAGGGTCAATAGCCAGGGGATCGATAGCCAAGGCCTCAACAGCCTGGGCATCAATTGCCCCGACCCCTTGACGAGACTTGCGATTCACGCCGACGGCGGATTGTTTCCTTGCTGCTCCGACTTTGGGAGGCTTTCCCCTTTAGGATATTTTCCTCAAGATAGCCTGTTGGACGTCTGGAATTCCCCGCAGGCGCTAGAGCTCGCGACTTCTCAAGGGCGAACGAATCCGAGATGCTTGGAGTGCCTCAGGGCATGACGAATCCATAATATGCGACTATTGCATTAAATTACCATATAGCGTTTCAAATATTTTTTGATTTTCAACGACACTTCAGGCGCGGCTCTTCAGGAGGCGCCTCAACGGAGAATAAACATGCTTATTCTATGCCTGGGCAGCGAATACTTTCACTTCGCCTTCCACAAATTAGGTCATTCGGTAATGGTCCCGCCTCATCAAGACGGTTTAAAGATAGACAACATCTATAACAGCCTTCAGGACCGACCGGATTTGATCGTCTTCACCGATCACCTAGGAGTTCATGCGTTCCCTGAAGGTCTGAGCAACATATACGGAATACCGAAAGTCTACTACGCCGTCGATACGCCCATCAATTATTGGTGGCAACAGCACTTCGCCCACTTGTTCGACTATACTTTCTCCGACCAAAAGCAGTACGCCGGCTTATTCAACGAACAAGGCGTCAGTTCCAGCTGGCTGCCGGTGGCGATAGACACCAAGAGCTATAAGCCTGAATCGGCCATCAACCAAAGCAAAGTCTATGATTTCGGTTTCGTGGGAACTCTCGATCCCGCCGTCCGTCCCAAGCGTTGCCGATTGGTCGAGACTCTTTCAAATCGCTACACCTTAAAGACAGCCGGCGACCGTAAAGAAGGCTGGCTCTCGCCTGCGGAATCAAGTCAACTCTATCGACAGAGCAAGCTGGCCCTCAACGAGTGCCTCTTCCCAGGAGTCACCACCCGAATGTTGGAGGCGATGGCCGCAGGGACGGTGCTGTTCACCGAGAAAGCCGGAGGCGATTTAGGGGAGCTGTTCAAGCCGGGCGAAGACTTTGCTTGGTTTGAACCTGAAGAGCTTTTAAGCGCGGCCGAATACTGGCTCGGAGACGACAAAAGACGCCGCCGGGCGGCGAAAAAATCATTTGATAAGGTATACGCCAACCACGATATCGTAAACCGGGCCGAAACGCTCATTTCAACCATGAGAACCGTCCACTTCGGCAGCGCTTCGGTCGACAGTCAAGCCTGGGATCACGAGGGGCAGGCCATGTTTTTGACGGCCTTGAGGTGGCCTAACGAAGCCGGTCAAGCCCGCATGGTCCGAGCCGAGCGACTGCTGAGCCAGGCCAACGACGCCTCCACCATCTCCCCGATGGGCTTGTTTACTTTAGGGCACATCAACCGTATGCGCCACAACCTTGAAAAGGCGGCCAAATTCTTGACCAGCGCCTACGAGCAAGGCGAACCACGCGGCGCCTTGGGAATGGCCATCTTGAAGCTCAGCACCGGCAAATGCGAGGAATCCAAACTCTGGCTTGAGCGTTTCACTAAAAGAGACGACGTCCCCACCCCGCAGAAGGACACCCTGCCGTTGGAAGCGGTAAAGCAGATAGGCGGTCGGCTCAGAGAACTCGGACAGGACGTGACCCCGGGGTTCAACAGACTCCCCCACGACCCGGCCATCTGGACGGCCTTTGAATTCTACCAGTCCGCCCTGCGCTTTAAGCCCGACGATCTTGAAAGCCTTAAATCGATCGCCGTCATCTTGAAAAAGCATGGAGCTATGGCTGAAGCTATGGATATGGCTCAAAAAGGCCTGGAGTTTCACCCTGATGACGAAACCTTAGGGGCCATCTACGCTCAGGCCGGACGGGCCACCTATCTGTCGGTCAACTGACTTGCGGTCAACCGACTTGCGATCGACTAACTCGAAGTCAACCGACTCGCGGTCGACCGACTCGCGCCCAAACATCGGCGCCTATACATCGGCTCCCATATTTTTGCAAAGGATCTCATCATGAAGGAATACCTTCAGGCTACTTTGAACGTCGACGCTCTAGCGAGCAAAGCCGCCATCTACACCCCGAACGTCATCGCCGGGCCTCAGGGACCGGGACTGATGTTTAGGGGCGTGACGATACATTCAGCCGACGACCCGCTTTCCGAAGCCCGCAACTGGCTCGGTCAAGCGCTCTCCAAGCGGTCTCGTCAAAAGACTCAGCCTCCCCTGGCCTTGATCTTCGGCCTGGGACTCGGCTGGCACATACGGGCGATAAAAGAGATTTTTCCGGCCATCAGGGTATGCGTCTTTGAGCCCGACAGAAGTTTATTCGACGTCTACAGCAAATACAACGTCTTGGCTTTGGAGCAGGAGCCTGAAATCTTCACCGACATAACCGCCTTTGAGGAGATGGTCTCTGCGGAAATCGT
>JAISZP010000114.1 GCA_031269135.1 Deltaproteobacteria bacterium
GCCATCAAAAGAGTATTTTCGGGATTGTGCCATATCCGCTGGAAGCTTTGCTCGCGGATGGAGCCTAAAACCACAGTCCGCCAAAACTGATCCGGATGGACCAAACCATTCCAGGAGATGGCGGCTATGCCGTGCCCCGAACTTGATCCGCCGTTGAGCTTCAAAAGCTCAAGAGCCGATTCAGCCTCTTTTATTCGGCCTTCTTGAAGGAGTTTCAGATATAAATATGGTCCGTCGGATTGATTGTCGACCGTCAAGACTTCGGGTTTGAGGCCCTGCTGGTGCAACTCGCGGGTCTTGCGGGCAATCAGATCGATGATCTCGCGCGTTTCGGCGAAACTTAAGGATTCTCCGGCCAGAGCGGGATTATTGCCATGGTCGACCAAGTGGTAAAAACAGATCCTGGGTATGCCTTCCGAGACCATCAAGTTGAATATTTCTTCGATATCGTCTTTATTGCTTCTGGTCAGCGTAAGTCTCAAGCCCACCTTCAGACCAGACTCGCCGGCTATCCTTATAGACTGCAAAGCGCCTTTGAAGGCCCCGACGCGGCTTCTCATGCGATCGTGGGCGTCTCCAAGGCCGTCTAGACTTATGCCTACGTAGGAGAGGCCTAGATCTTTCAATTTTAGGGCTTTATCGCGGTCAAGGAGAAGTCCGTTGGTCGACAGCACCGTTCTGGCGCCTCTTTTGACGGCCAAGCCGATGAGTTCGAAGATATGCGGATGGGTCAAAGGTTCGCCGCCGGAAAAAAGGATGACCGGAACGCCGAAATCGGTCAGGCTTTCCACCAAAGCGACGGCCTCGTCATGAGTCAGCTCGTCCGGCGCCCGTGACGGCGTCGCCGAGGCATAACAATGGACGCAGCTCAAGTTGCAGGCTTTGGTCATATTCCAAACGACGACCGGCCTTTTATCCTCGGAAAATTGCAGCAAATGGCTGGGCAATTTCATGGATTTACGCCCATAGCGCAGAACATCGGACGGCTCAACCGTGCCGCAATATAATTTTGAAACACCAATCATTAAAAAAATCTTTCGTGAGCAGGATTAAATCAACCAGTCAACCAGGTTCCGTTTGACGACCGTGCATGTCGCCTGCGTAAGGCGACATGACGAAGTCATGAAATGCGGCGCCGTATTTTACGGTAAAAATAAGCCGAAGCTGATGAATTCAGAGCTTTTAGGCGTCAGCCGAAGTCATTTTTTAGCCGAAGTCATCGTCAGCCAAAGTCATTGATAACTGTGGACGCTCCCTGCGGCAGTGGGCAGATAGGATATGCCCAGCCAAGTAATCATGAGAAAAATGAAGCCCAGCGGCAGGATCATCAGCGCAGCCTTGGAATGCGCTCGAAGGGGATCCAGTCGCAGGTGAAGGTAGGCGAGGTAAGTCGCCAGCGTGATGAAGGCCCAGGTCTCTTTGGGATCCCAGGACCAGTAATGACCCCAGGCTTGTTTGGCCCAAAGGGCGCCGGTGATCAGGCCAAGCATGATCAGTCCCAAGCCGACGTGGACCACGTTGTC
Source organism: Deltaproteobacteria bacterium (assembly GCA_031269135.1). Lineage (GTDB taxonomy): Bacteria > Desulfobacterota > Desulfarculia > Adiutricales > Adiutricaceae > JAISZP01. The sequence continues at coordinate 1,524 of JAISZP010000114.1, forward strand.
GATAAAATCGTTGAGGGCCTTGTCCGGCTCGGATTTCCGGCTGGTTCTTCTGATTTGGATGATTGAGGCCACGGCGGAGGCCGCCAAAAGAGAATAAGAGAGCATGTACAGGGTGACGTGGGGCACAAAATAAAGACTCTGCAAGGCCGGCATCAGGGCCTTGGAGTGGATCTCCGGGCGGACCATGTTGATGACGGTAAAGACGCTGGCCAAAACGGCCGTGAAAATCAAAAGCCAACTGTAAGGCCAACGCTTGTAGGCCAATAGTCCGGCGACCGGCAGAAAAAAGGCGTACCACAGACGGGTTTCCCCCATGGTCCTAAGCGGAGGCCTTTCGAGAAACGACCACAGTCCAACGATGAAAATGAAAGTCACCGCTCCGCCCAGGGCGATACATAAGGCCGCTTTCCTGTTTTTGCGCAGAAATATCAGCAAAGCCCCCGACAGCCATAGGGCTATCGACAAGGGACCCAGATAATTATGCCAGGCCCAGGACATGTTATCGCCTTCCCCGAATCACCAGGCCGACGCAGCCGACCGCCAGGATGATGAAACCGGCGTAAGCCAAATACAGCCAGCGATCTTTGACCAGCTCGAAACCGGACCAGGCGGATGCCGGGCCGCTTGCGGAGTCGTAGTCGTACTGGTAGATTAGCCACTGGCCTGCCCGCAGAGGGTGATTGACCGAAACTTCTGACTCGATCTCCTGACCTTGGGCGGTGAAGACTTTCACCTTGGACAAAAAGCTTTTAGGTTCCGGATTCACCATCAGCAGCACAGGACTGTGAGCGCCTTCCACCGTCCCGCCAGGTCCCAACATCAGAGGGACTGTGGGAATAAAATCGTTGCCGGCCGAAAGCCAGCCGCTGTAGACCTCTCCGGAGTCAAGATCCGTCGCCTTGACCTGGGCCGCCTGGACGGCGCCGTTTATAATGGCCCTGGTGAAAATTCCCTCGCCTGCCGGGGTGGCGAGCGGCAAAAAATTCAAAACTTCAATTTGGTACTTTCCTAAACGACCGATCGGAGAGCGAGTATCGATCTGATAAAAATCAGGCTTTTCTTCCGACGGCAGAATCTCGCCCATGACAGGATCGAAGAGCGTCAGCCTGGCCGGGTACTGCTCCATGATGAAGTCATCCAAGCGAATGGCCAGATCCAGTTCCTTGATTTCGTCTCCCTGGCTGGAACGCCACTCCACCCCTCCCTCGGGAACCCGCATGATTTCTCTCTCCCGATCGGCCGCGCCCAGTCCGGCGGCCAAAAGGATCAACCACAGACCCAGGTGGTTTAAGGCGAAGATCTTTCTTTTGAAAGAAAATTTGACGACTATGGTCGTCCCCAGGGCTACGAGGATGATGAAATAGAGACAATCGAAGGGCCAGGAAGAAGTGACCTTGTAGAAGCCCAGGCGGCTCATCAGGCGGGGGAAAAAATGAGAGGCCAGATCGGGCGGTATTTCGGTCGCCTGGGGGGAATACTGAGGAATCAGCCCCATGGCCAGCGAAAATAGAGCGATTGCTCCGATGAGGATGACGGAAAAAGGGACTGAGGAAAAAAATCTGACTGCCTTACGGGCGCGAAAGAAGCGGGACGATAGACATAAAACCGCCAAAACCGCAGCCAAAACCAGATTGACCGGCCAGGCCAGCAGCTTTATGGGAGGAGCGCCTAGCCACCACTGGGCGGCGAAACCGCCGCAAACCACCGCCAAAACTAGAACAAGACTCTCCCCGTAACCCCAGGGCCAGCTCCAAAATCGTCTATTGTAGGGTGCATTCATAAAAACGTCGACCTGGGTCGCTAACAGAAAAGTAAAGTCATCTCGGATAAAAGGCGGTTTTGTAAATACCAGTCTTGTTAGGAGAAAAAGGGAGCCTGACGCTCCCTTTTTCTCGCTGGCGAAACTGACTTCACCTTTTAGATGCGTCCCTCAGCTTGGGCCTGGGCCAGCCACTGGGGAACCACTGTAGATAAAAATCTGGCTTTTGGGGCGGTCAACTTGGCCATATCCAAACCGATATAGGCCTGAGCCTTTTCTTTGGTGGAAACATCAGGGAGTTCCAAATCGGTGATGTTGTGGGCCCAGAAGATGTCCTTAAGCAGGAGCTGAGCCTGCAGGGCCTTGTCCAAGCCGTGGGAGAGGATCCTCTGGGTCTCGACCGGGGCGTGGAAGGGCGCTCCGTGGGAGGCTACACCAAAGTCCCAACGCCACTGGGACTGGCGCAGCAGTTTTCGGACCTCTACGAGTTCCTCATCGGGGATTCCGGCATCTATGGCTATCTTGGTCAGGATGTGGGCCTTGGCAAGTTCGGGTTCGAGGCGGTTGCGGGTCTCAAGGAGCTTATCCTGCCGATCGTAGACGAAATTTATCAGGTCGGCTTCGGAGTCCCGGTGACAGACCTGGCAGGAGGCGGCAACGTTTTGCAGGGGACTGACCAGATGGTGATCGGAATACTTCACGCCGCCTTCGGAAATGTAAGGCATGTGGCAATCGGCGCAGGACAGACCTTTCTGACCATGGGGACCTAACAGAAACAACTCGTAGTCGGGGTGCTGAGCCTTGAGCATCGGCGCCTTGCTGAGGCCATGGGTCCAGTCGGTGTAGGCCACCTCGTCGTAATAGTCCTCCATGTTCTCCATGGTGTAGCCCTTATCCCAGGGGAAGGTCAAATATTTGCCGTCGCCCTGGAAATAATACTCCACGTGACACTGGGCGCAGACCAGACTCCTGAGTTCCTGGGTGGTGGAAGTATCGACGTTCTTACCCATTCTCTGGAAGGCTTCCCTCAAAGCCGGCCTGGTGATGGTCAAATTCATGTTGACCGGGTTGTGACAATCGGCGCAGCCGATGGGGTTGACGACCTGGGGTCCCATCGAACTCCAGGGAGATTTGTAGAATTCCGCGGCGCCCAACTGTTCGATCATCCTGGGCACGTCCGGACTTTTGCAGGACCAACAGGTGGCCGGCTGCATATCTTTGAGATCGTCGATGCCGGGTGCGCCTACCCTCAAGGTCTTCCGCATGTCTTCAATGGTGTAGAAATGCCCCCTGGGAGCGTTGTAATCACGACTGAAAGCATAACCGGACCAAAGAATGACCATGTCCGGTCGATCGGCTAGGACATCCTGAAAATTATTGCCGAGGTGCTTGCTTTTGAAATCCATCTCGGCCGTCTTTTTCCAGGTTTCAAATTCCCGGGGATAATTTAGCCCCCAGAGCTCGCTTTTGGGCTCGATGCCGGTTATCTCGACCTTGGTGTTGTTGTAGATGGAGGCTACCTCGGCCCGCCTGACCGTCACGGAAGCCGCTATCAAGGCCAGAATCACCACCGCCACAGCCACGCCGCAGAAGATGCCCAAACCAATGATCCAGGGTCCATACTTGTTGGAATAGAATACGCTCATAATGATCTCCGATTAATCTCAAAAACGGATTTTTAATTTAGAGATATTGATTTTTGACGATTAAACTTATTTAAAAACTTTTAAATATTGGGTTTTCAATATTTAACAGCTAATTTTTTGCCAGATAACCTTTTAACTTTTAAAGTGTTATATTTCTAAAATATCATGTTCTCTAAAATATTATGTCCTATGAATATTATGCTTTATAAATATTGTATTTTCGTTTAGTATCCGCCGACGACTTGCTCTTAGTTCAACATCTTATCCAGCCAGGCCGGAACCGGCGAAGAAGGTAAAGGCAAGTTGACGTTTACGTTGGACCCCAGCCCGCTGATGGAGGTATGGACCAGGTCCTGGTGACAATCCCAGCAGACTTTTTTCTCTCCTGCTCTTATCAGATCGTAATCCACGTCCATCTTGATGAACTCGGTCACCAGAGGGGAATGGCAACGGATGCAGTTCTCCAATAAGACTTCTTTGGTGCCTTCTCTGGCCCTGATCACTTGAGGCTCCGCCCCGACGGTAAAAACAGCAGCATGGTAGAGTCCATCCCAGGCTTTGAAGGCATATTCCCTTATGATTGTATCGTTGGGCACGTGACAGTCGTTGCAGTTGGTCCAGATGGCGTGAGAGCTTTTGTCCCATGATTGATAATAGGAACCCATGACATGGCAATTGAGACAAGTCTCAGGGTCGTCATAGGCATAAGACCAGGCTCTGGAGACGTAAAAAGTATAGACCACAAGACCGGCGAAAATCCCGGTCAGGCCGCAAAACAGCCAAACCCACTTAAAATTTTTCCACGATTTTCCCATGCTCTACTCCTCAACCGCCCTAGAAGGAAAGTTATTAGAAGTTTTTGCTAGCTAAGACTTCAGTCTTTTGCCGTCAATAGTCTTATCTTTGTTTTTTTTTCTAGTGATTTTAAATTACCATAACTTTTTCAAAAAATTTTGTCAATATATTAATGGAAAAAAAAGCAAATTTCTTTTGAAATCGTCAGCTTAGAATAAGCCTTATTTTTCAATGCCTTAAACGCCGAGATGAAAAATCAAGTCTACCGTGCATGTCGCCTGCGCAAGGCGCCGCCCCGAAGTCGCGACAAGCGGGGCCATATTTCGCAGTAAAACGGCAAGAAATAATGTTGTTCAGCAATAGATTTTCGTCAGCTTCAATGTCAGGAGCGCACAATAACGTAGTTGGGTGCGATTGATTCGCATGAAGCGGAATTGAAAGAAGAGTTGAAAGCTGCGCAATGGCTCGAAAAACCCTATGATATGGAAATGGCTTTAGCAGGACCAGCGGTTATTGAACACGCGATATCAATGAATATTCTGAGCGAACTATTGGATCAAGTGCAGAATTTGAGATTCGCGACTGCTGAAATGGCCTGCGGAACATATCGCGACGGTGGAACGTTTTCCGATAAGCTTTTGAAGATGAACCAGTTGGTGGTGGAATGCGTTACCCCGTCTTCGTTTGCGATTCAACTGAAGTATACGCATAATGGACGAAATTCATCATTTTTTAATTCCGATGCTGATAGACCTGGTGAAAACTTATTTTTGACCTTGCTTTCCGATGAAAGCGACTTTGAAGACTTTAAGACGTCAACAATGTCTACATGTCTTCACAGCTATTACCAAGATTTTTTGAGTTTT
>JAISZP010000285.1 GCA_031269135.1 Deltaproteobacteria bacterium
ACGAGTTCTATGGAATTACAAACAGTCCCGCCTTTCAAAGAAGTCTTTTAGGAACATATTGAATATTAAAGGAAAACGATCAAGACCCTTAAAATTAGTCGCTTTTTGTATCTCCGCCCACCTACGCTCTTAGGGCTTGAAAAGTTAAGCCGTTTTTGTTATCTTACCTTCCAATAGTTGCGTTGCAGGCTCTGCGGAAAGGTGACCGAGAGGCCGAAGGTGCTCGCCTGCTAAGTGAGTGTAGGTGTTATAGCCTACCGAGGGTTCGAATCCCTCCCTTTCCGCCAGCGACATTAAATGCTTGCTTTCATGATGCGATAGACGACCAAAAACCCGTGCAAATCGGGTTTTTGGTCGTTTTTTTTCGCCATGCTCTTCGTTTGCGCCATGATCTTTGTTCATGCCCAAAGAGCGCGTCAAAAAACATCATCTCCCTAATCGAGAAATAACCGGCGAGAAATGACGGCTGCGAACTTAAGTCGCGTCATATCATATCATCCAAAGCCGCCGTCCTGAGCCGTCTTCCGGGCGCCGACTCCTAAGCTCGATCGCCGTCGAAAAGACGTGCCGAATCCTTAACCCTCGATATTTTCAAGCAAAAGTTTCTGAAATGGTCATAAAAAAAGCCGCCAGCCTAAACTCGCAGCTTTTTTGAAAAATGACGGTTTTGGGGGCTTTTACTTTTTCGGGGGTTCCCCTTTAAGACCTGCCGCCTGCCTTAATTTGGGAGCGATTTCAACGGATTCCCAAGTGAAATCCGGGTCGTTACGACCGAAATGCCCGTAGCTGGCCGTCTTTTCATATATAGGCCTTTTGAGCTTTAAGGTCTCGATCATCGCGGCCGGTTTAAAGGAGATGAGAGATTTCAAAGCCTGGGCGATCTTTTCCTCGGAAACCTCGCCGGAGCCGAAAGTATCGACCATAAGCGAAATAGGTTCGGCGACGCCGATGCTGTAGGCCAGTTGGACTTCGCATTTTTTGGCCAATCCTGCGGCCACCACGTTTTTAGCGGCATATCTGGCGATATAGCAGGCGCTGCGATCGACCTTCGAAGGATCTTTGCCCGAGAAGCAGCCGCCGCCGTGACGTCCCCATCCGCCGTAAGTGTCGACGATGATCTTTCGGCCGGTCAGTCCGCAATCGCCCTTTGGTCCGCCGACGACGAAACGTCCGGTGGTGTTGATGAGGATTTTCGTGTCGGCGTCCAGCATATTAGCCGGTATGACCTTTTTGATGACCTCTTCGGTGAGCGCTTCTTTTATGGTTTGGTTTGAAACATCTGGGGTGTGCTGAGCGGCCAAGACCACCGCTTGGACGCGGACGGGTTTTCCGTCTCGGTACTCCACCGCCACCTGAGACTTGCCGTCGGGCCTTAAAAAATTCACCGTCTTATTGTGACGAATAGCCGCCAAGCGTTTGGTGAGCAGGTGGGCAAGGTGAATGGGAAGGGGCAGGTAAACATCCGTCTCGTCGGTGGCGTAGCCGAACATCAAGCCCTGGTCGCCGGCGCCCTGTTCATGGTCTTGGCTGGAGTTGACGCCCATGGCGATGTCGGGAGACTGTTTTCCCAAAGTGTTTATGACCGCGCAAGTCTGCCAGTCGAAACCCATATCGGAGCTGTCGTAGCCGATTTTCTTCAAAGTGTTGCGCACCACCTCGGCCAGATCCACCCAGCAGTTGGTGGTCAATTCCCCGGCAATCATAGCCAAGCCCGTGGTGACGAGCGTCTCGCAAGCCACCCGACCATTCGGATCGTTGGTTAAGATGGAATCTAAGACGGCATCTGAGATTTGGTCGGCTACTTTGTCCGGATGCCCTTCGGTGACCGATTCAGAAGAGAACAAAAAATTGCCTGAACTCATAGAAAATTCCCGCCACCAACCCCTAGAGAGTCGACTGCGACTTTTAACCGAGAGCTTTAATTCAGCTCTTCAACTAAGATCGCCGACCGAGATCGTTGACTCGGTTCGCTGACTAAGATCGTTGACTCGGCTCGTCAATCGACAGCCGATCGCCAGGGAAGATAAGCGGCCTCCTTTTATTATTTTGATCCGAATAGGACCTTATTTAAGCGTCAGCCTAAGCGCTTTATTGGATGCGTGGAGCTTGAGAAAAAAGCGAAAAAGCTCATTGGCGGCCTAAGCTATTATACACTCGGGTGAAGATTCAGTAAACAATCGAGTCGTCGAGACGAAAAAGGGCGAGACGGCGGAAGGCGAGCAGAATCAAAAACGACCGGGTGAAAGCTCCTCAAACCGAATCCGTCGCGGCAAAAAAGTTTCGACGACGCCTTTTCACGGCGCTCTAAACAATTTAGTAAATTCGATTTGCTGGCCAAGATGTGCGACCGATCGATTCAACTTTTCGAGTTTAACGAGATATTTAAGGCAAGTCAAGTCAAAAGTTTTTGACGATAGGACGAGTAAAATGAATGATTAACCAGTAAATGTCAAATATTTTGTCAAAAATAAACCTTAAAGAGAACTACAATCGTAAATGTGATGCTAATGAGCTGATCATCAGTCAATTCAACAGAATGTAATTTAACTATTTCCGACGATTTTATAAGAAAAATCAGAAGCTTCGCAAATATTTACAAAAAAAGCCCGTCTGTAAATTTATGCCGCGCTTGTCGATATTTTTTATTTTTTCATTTTTCCCTGCCGGCTTCGGCGTCCCAAATTTTAATTTTTTAGATTTTCAAGATGCGACGAGCAGTATTGAGAGCCATCGTCAAAAAATTCTTGCTTTTGCCCCTGGAGAGGCTTAAAATTGTACAAAGTCATATAGATGAGTATAGTTACTCTATCGACGCTGCGACGTTGTCGCCGCAGGTCTCTCGGAGGCAGCGACTGAATCAAGTCGGCGGGGGGCCTACATTCAAAATTCAGGAGAGCCAAAATGTCCATCAAACAAATTTATCAAGCGGTCATCGAGTTTGAAGAAGACGACATGCCCGAT
>JAISZP010000118.1 GCA_031269135.1 Deltaproteobacteria bacterium
GAGAACAAGGTTCACCACGCCGCATTCGACCAATACGGTCTGCTCGATTGGATCGATATGGACTATGCGGTTGAGTCTGGCAAGGGACATCAAGACCCCTCCGCATATGGGGACAGCTCCGCCTGAAAGGCTGGTCCCCGCCCCTCGGCCGGTTAAAGGCCAATTGCGGCGGCGAGCCAGAGCAACTATCTGGGCCATTTCAGATATCGTGCCGGGAAGGACGACAACTTCCGGAGGATGGATGTAAGGCGAAGAGTCGTAAGAATAAAGGTCGATATGCAAGCGGTCGTTGTGGCAGTAGTCGCGGCCTACGATTCTTGCTAGGGATTTTATATCCTCAGGCTGTAAGCTAGGGTAATGCGTGATCATAAGAAACCTGGCTAGAGAGAATATTCTTTGCGATTATCGAAGCGGCAGGCATATGTCGGGCGCTGAATATGTTTATAGACGCGTTTAGTCGCTGATAAACGTCATGTGATTATATGAATAACGTCAGTGAAACGATTTGCGGCTACATGCCGCAAAAGCTTTTGAGGCTGCGGTTTTCTGGAGACTCCAATGTGGCCGCCGATGTGGCCTCCCGGCCAAGCCGACAAGAGAGCGTCAACGACTTAGATATTTCCGAATTCGAATCAGCGGAGTCGGCAGTAAAGGTCTTAGCAATGCTTAGCTGCGACAATGCTCTTCTTCGGCATGCTTAGCTGCGGCAATGCTCGACCGCAGCGATAGAAGCCTTGGAAATTTTTGAAAATAGGATCTTTTTTCAGAGCGGCGGCGCCGAGCGTTTGGCGATATTATCGACCCGGCGCTTAGTCGACTTGTTCTCTGGCGCTCTTAAAAAAGGAGCGGAAATACAACGCTCCCGACCAATACGTGGCGATCAGCGAAACGTACAGAATGACGATTCCTATCCGGTGGGCGTTAGCCCCAAAGATGTCGTAGTGCCACAGAAGGCAAAACATGGCGATGTTTTGGGCTAGAGTCTTTTGTTTGCCAGGGCCGGAGGCGGAGATGACCAAACCTCGTTCCACGGCGATGGCCCGAAGAGAGGTCACCATCATCTCTCGCGAGATGATCAGAAAAGCCACCCAAGCAGGGATGAGATCGAGTCCCACCAACATTATCATCGCCGATGAAACTAAAAGCTTATCGGCCATTGGGTCGAGGAAGCGCCCGAGGTTGCTCTCGTTATGATATTTTCTCGCCAAATAACCATCCAACAGATCGCTCAGAGCAGCGATCAGGTAGACTATCGCTACCAAACCGCAGATGAATGGTTTAAGATCAGCCAACGTCAGGCTAAGTATGATTACCGGGATAGCCAAAAGCCGCCCGATCGTCAGGCAGTTCGGCAGCGCTGGGTTGCTGAAGTATTTATGGAAAAAGCTCATAGATGGCGGTCACCGGCCTGATGAGGAATTATAGAGAAAATTGATTTCCAATCCGCTTGCTCTTGATTTTGGTCTTAGTCTTGGACTTGTTCTTAGTCTTGGACTTGCTCTTGATTTTGACTCTGCTCTTGTTCTTGATTTTGGTCTTGAATTTGTTCTTGCTCTCGCTCAGCTTCAAACATCTTCATAAAGGCTTCGTAATTCTTGACGACAGTGCGGACATAGTTTTTCGTCTCGGAGATCTCCGGGACGGCCATGATTTTGGAGACCCTCTCCGGGCCGCTGTTGTAAGCGGCCAAGGCCAAGGTGACGTTTCCGTTAAAGCGATTCAGCATCATGCGGATGTATCTGGTCCCGCCCATGATGTTTTGTTCCGGGTCAAAGCTGTCTTGGCATCCGACCAGCTTGGCGGTATTGGGCATCAACTGCATTAAGCCTCTGGCGCCGACCCATGAAATAGCCTTTGGATCGAAATTGGACTCAGCCTTAATTATGGCGGCGATCAAGGCAGGGTCGACTTTATAGGTATTGGAGGCCTTTAAAATAAAAGGTTTGACGCTATCGATGTTTAGGTGCCTGAATGGAGCTTGGCCTGAAGAAACAGTGACTTTAATGGTGAAAAGACGATAACGAGGGTCGGTGGGGGCATCGGTTAAATGAGTGACGCCGTGTTCGTCTTTAAACATGTAGTAAGAGATTTCTTCAACCCCATCCTCGACGATTATCGTCTCCGCCTTCTGAGGTTCGGGCGCCTCCATCGCCGGTTCAGGCGCAGCAGCCGCCGGAGGCTCCGGCGGCGCAAAGAGTCCTGATTTGGGTTCCTCCGCTGAACTTTCGGCGTCCCCGTCAAGAGATCGATCGGACTGGGGCGAGGCGCCGGGGTCGATCGGAGGGGGACTATTGGGGTCCGGCAACCAATAAGGCCTTTCGTTTTCGGACGGCTGGGCGACCCAATATGGAACATCTGATTGAAGCTCTTCTTGGTCTGCGTCAGATTCAGACGGCAAGTCTTGTTCTTCGGAAGAAGTTTGGATTTGCTCGCTGGGCGCAAAGCTCATCGAATCTTGGGCGGCGGCGGAGTAATTGAAGTTGAAAAAAAAATAAGCGAAAAGCAGCGCGCAGAGTGATTTAACGATCTTCATGGCTGACGACCGTTTTGGTGCAGCCAAGCGTCACGGTTGTCGATTGTGGAAAAATAAAAGGTTTCGCCGCTTCTTGTGATGGTTATGGCCTTATTTTTGGGAAAGTAAATTCCCGTCAGGGCGTCGCGGACCAATTCCTTTTCGTCAGCGTCGAGATTGTCGGCTGATTCAGGAGAGACTAGGCCTCGGATTACCCAAATTATCAGATAAAAAAGTACCGCTATAAGGAGAAATCGCCACACAGCCGGCCTTTGCGGGTTAACCTCGTCAGGGTTCAATTGAGGCAAGTTAACCTGGGAAGAAATGATTTTTTTGAAAAAGCCGAATTACGACAATAGTTTTACGGTTGGAGCATCAGCTGGGATCCGCTCCAACATCTGGCTTACCGTCAAACCCAAGTGGGGATGAACCCAATCAGGGGAGACCTCGGAGAGAGGATATAGGACGAAGCCCCTTTGATGAAGCCTGGGGTGAGGCAAAATTAGTTCAGTGGTGTCTAACGTATCTTGATCTCTATACAAAAAG
>JAISZP010000115.1 GCA_031269135.1 Deltaproteobacteria bacterium
CGTCTTATCGGCCACATGTCGATATATGAGCGCATCGCTTCAGAAGACGCCGACTACAGACCAAGACGGAACCGGCGCAGCTGTATGGCTGAGGTTAGGGCGGCTATTGGGCGGCGACAGCGCGTCTAGAGGTATCCTATAGGCGGCTGTCAGGGCGGCGATGGGGCATCTATATGTCGGCGACGGCACGGCCATATGGCGCGGATATTGACGGGTCAAGAGCGTTTTCGACGATATTGACGATTTGCCGCTTCAGCACATGTTCGACCTCGATGTCGACAGCTTGAGCGTAAGATTATCGTAAAAAAACATCATCAACAACAAAGTTGACGATGTCGGCGATTCAGCGGCCATATATCCTAATTTTTACCCTTATACTTTTGGATGGAAGGAAACTTTCCAGATTAAAAAGTTTCCCGCAATACGGTTATATTTTTTTGCAGCTGAAAATTCCACTATTTTAGTTGTAGAAAATTTTTTGCTCATTTTTTTTGTTTATTCAACAAGGAGTTTTTATGCTAGCCAGAATGAAATTTAAAAGCTTGATTTTAGCCGCTATTTTCGTCTCTTTAATCGCTGTTTCTCCCGACTTCGCTTTCGCTCAGGACCCCGCCGCTCAGCAACCGCCGGAAACTTTCATCACGGTCGGCACAGGCGGGGTGACAGGGGTTTATTTTCCGGCCGGCGGGGCTATCTGTCGTTTGGTCAACAAAGGCCGCAAAGAGCACAACATTCGCTGTACCGTCGAATCGACGGGCGCCTCCGTCTTCAACGTCAACGCCATCCGTTCCGGGGATCTGAACTTCGGCATCGTCCAGTCCGACGTTCAATACTACGCCTACAACGGCGTTGAACAGTTCAAAGACGCCGGTCCCGATCCCGATCTAAGGGTTTTGTTCAGCCTTCAGTCCGAAGCTTTCACTTTAGTGGCCCGCAAAGACGCCAACATCAACACTTTTGACGATCTGCCCGGAAAACGTATGAACATCGGCGACCCTGGGTCCGGCAATCGCAACACCTTGGAATTGTTGATGAAGGACTACGGCTGGACTCCCGAGACCTTTCAGCTGGCTACCGATCTCAAACCTGCCGAGATGGCGCCGGCTCTGTGCGACAACAAGATAGACGCCTTCGTTTACGTCATCGGTCATCCCAACGGCTCGATCACTGAAGCTTCAACCACTTGCGATTCGCATGTCGTGCCCGTCACCGGTCCGACAGTGGAAGCTTTCATCAATAAGTATCCTTTCTATCCCATCGCCGTCATCCCCGGCAAAATGTACAAAGGCACCGACACCGACGTCACCACCTTCGGTCCGAGAGCCACTTTCATGGCTAGCTCAAAGTTATCCGAGGAAGTAGCCTATCAAGTGACCAAGGCGGTCATGAGCAACCTCGACGAATTTAAGGCTCTTCATCCGGCCCTGTCGTCCTTGACCCCTGAAAACATGCTGGAAGGCAATTCCGTGCCCTTTCACGACGGCGCCGTAAAGTATTTTAAGGAAATAGGCCTGATGCAGTAAACCTGGCGCAGTGAATCCAGTCGAGCGAACTTGGTCAAGCTAACCTATTTAAGCTGACTTGGTTAAGCGAATTTGGTCAAGCCTACTTTGTCAAGCGAACCAGGTTAAGCTAACTTTGACGACTGCGTCCCATCCATCTTATAACCCAAAGACAGGGATGAAATCTGATAGGAGGAAAAGCGGTTTTAACCGCTTTTCCTCCGTTTTTGGTTAAGATTTCAATATAAGTCAAGTAATTTAATTTTCTGTTTATTGTTTATATGTTGCATCGATCACGTTTTTATCAGTGTTTTATATGCCGAAGAGACTGTTTTGTTCTTTTTTAGGTTGCGGTGATTTGTTATGGTTATAGATCCTAATATTAAAAGTTCCTCTGTCATTCAGCAAATGCTCGACTCGGAGACTGGGAGGAGAAAACCGAGCGGCGTCGCTCATTTCATGTTGATCGCCATTCCCATAGCTTGGTCGCTTTTTCAGTTGTGGATCACTTCCCCAATACCTTACACCATAGGCTTCGGCGTTTTGAACGACACCGCCACCCGTTCGATACATTTGAGCTTCAGCGTCTTTTTGGCTTATTTGGGCTTTCCCATGTTCAAGTCCAGCCCTTCCAACCGCATCCCCATGTATGATTTTTTGCTGGCCGTCATCGCCGCTTTTTGCGCTTGCTATCTGTTTTTGTTTCAGGACCAGCTGGTCAGAAGACCCGGCATTCCGACGTCGCATGACGTGCTCGTCGCCGGCCTGGGAGTGATATTGCTTCTTGAGGCCACCAGGCGGGTCATGGGACTCCCGATGACCTGCGTGGCCATTTTATTTTTGGTCTATGCCTTTGCCGGCCCCTATGCCCCCGATCTCATCGCCCACCGAGGCGCGTCTCTTTCCAGAGCCGCGTCGCAGTTTTGGTTGACCCAGGAGGGCGTCTTTGGGGTGCCGCTCGGAGTTTCGGTCAGTTTCGTCTTTCTTTACGTTTTGTTTGGGGCCATGTTGGAGAATGCGGGGGCCGGCAACTACTTGACCGCCCTCTCTTTCGCTTTGCTGGGTCAGTTCAAGGGCGGACCGGCGAAGGCGGCGGTGGTGGCTTCAGGGCTTCACGGGTTGATATCGGGTTCTTCGATCGCAAACGTGCTCACTTGCGGCCCCGTAACCATAATGCTGATGAAAAAGATGGGTTTTTCTTCGGAAAAGGCGGGGGCCGTGGAGGTGGCCGCCGGCTCCAACGGACAGATCATGCCTCCGGTCATGGGCGCCGCGGCGTTTTTGATGGCTGAATACGTCAATATGCCTTATTCCCAGATAATAAAGCACGCCTTTGTTCCGGCATTGCTCGCCTATTTCTCTCTTTTGTACATCGTGCACATAGAAGCCGTAAAACTGGGCATGGAGGGCGTCTCAAAACCCAATAGGGGACCTTTGTTCGGAAGGCTGCTGAGGATGGGGCTGATGCTCTCGTCGTCGGTGGTGATTGTGTGTCTCGTGTACTATTTTCTGGCTTGGATACCCGGGGTTTGCGGAAGCTACAGCTGGCTCGCCTTCGCCGCATTTTTGATAATAGGGTATTTCGCGCTTCTCTACGTGTCTTTGCTTTTTCCCGATCTGCCTCTGAACGATTTGGAAGCCTTGCTGCAATTCAAGTCGTCCTTGCCCATCATTTTTTCCGGTTTATATTATTTGATGCCGACGGCCACTTTAGTCTGGGGGCTGATGGTCATGGAGATGAGTCCTGGTTTGGCGGCTTACTACGCCTGCCTGCTTATGTTCGTACTCCTTTTGACCCAAAAGCCCTTTACCGCCTGGAGGCGAAAGCAACCGATTCTTCCGGCGTTCAAGCAGGGAGTGTCGAGGCTTCTCAGCAGCTTGGTGAGCGGCGCCAAAAACATGGTCGGCATCGGCTTGGCTACGGCGAGCGCCGGCATTGTGGTGGGGACCGTGTCTTTGACCGGCGTGGGCCAGGTCTTGGCTTCCATGGTGGAGATAATATCCGGCGGCTACCTCCCGGCCGTCTTAATCATGACCGCCTTCTTATCCATATTGTTGGGCATGGGCCTTCCCACCACAGCCAATTACATAATAGTCTCGACCCTTTTGGCCCCGGTCATCTTCAACATCTCAGCCGCTCATGGACTGGGCATCCCTTTGTTGGCCGTCCATCTTTTCTGTCTTTATTTCGGCGTCATGGCCGACGCCACTCCTCCGGTGGCTCTGGCCGCTTTCGCCGCTTCGGGCATATCAGGGGGCGACCCCTTCAAAACAGGCGTCCAGGGCTTTATCTACGAGCTTAGAACCGCTGTTTTGCCTTTCGTTTTTCTATACAATCAAGAAATTTTACTTATCAACATAAAAAACGTCTTCCATTTCGTGTGGATTTTAGTCACTTCCGTTTTGGCCTGCATGGCCTTCGCCAGCGCCACCCAGCGCTTTATGTTGATAAAAACCCGTTGGTGGGAAGTGGTCGTCTTGCTGCTGGCCATGGTATTTCTCTTTAGACCGGATATTCCTCAAGACCTGGCGTTTACTCCTTACCGCGATCTGCCTCCGGATAAAGTGATGGAAACCGTCGAGGCCTTAGATCCCCAGAGTCCGATTAGGCTCCATATAATAACCAATTTTTCCGACGATCGAGTGGTGGATCAGGTTGTGGTCCTTCCGCAAAAAGGCGTTTCGGCTTCGGAACGTCTGGAACATAGCGGCGCCTATTTGGCTTGGGACGGAGACAAACTCATGCTTGACGACGTGGCTTTCAACAGTCGTCTTGAGAAGTTGGGGGTGAACATGGACGACCCCACCGAAGTGTTGGGGATAGAAGTTCCCAACGAGCGGCCCGCTAAGGCGCTCTTCAGCATTCCTGGCGTTGTTTTGATGGGCTGCATCGTTTTGTCTCAGTTGAAAAGGAGAAAAAGGCTGACTGCCGCGCCAGCCTAAAAGTCGAGGGATAGGCTTTTCTTCTTCTTTTGGAGATGGTGAAAGGCGCGGCAGAGACCTGTAGGATTCATCCATACATTTTTCACGCTTGCAAAGGCCGCTTTTAACATCTTGTGGCGTTTGCGGGGGCGTATGGAAACTGAAACTTACAGAAAAGCTTTGGAGGAAATGTCAAAAATTTTACCTAGGCGTTTGGCCATTTCTTTACTGATGGCCCGTTTGCCGCTTTCCAACTCAGATACCCTGGTTTGCTTTATTCCCAAACGCTCAGCCAGTTCTTGCCGGGTCATGTCCATTTTACCGCGATAACCGCGCACGGCCATACCGGGATAGGCTTCTGGAAAAACTTCTTCAAAAGTATAAAGCTGCTCGCCGTCTTCATTGACGGGCCTAGCGCCTTGCATCGCCAAAGCCAAGACGCTTTTTAAAGCTTTCGTCGCCAACGCCGCCTTTTGGGCAGGCACGGTTGCGCGTAAATCTATCCTAACAAATTCGCCGATAGTTTGCGATTTAATGTATTCCAACATATCCGATCTCCCTTATCTGAATCTTCATTATTTACTCTTGCATGTCTACGACATTCCAAACGGGGACATATCTCGGCTTAACTTTGCTGTGGCGGCAATGGTCATCAGGTTGGCGTGAATGTCTACCGGCGGCAGGTCTTTGGGTTTTTTTGCCGGTAAAGAGTACAGTCCAAAGTTGTTCCGGCATGTCTTTGCGCTTGTCTCTGTCGATATTATACCCATTTTAGTATAAAATCAACAGGCGATTATGCCGCTGCTAAGACGTATTACGCCGCAAAATAGGCGTTATAGTCGCGGAAATGAAGATAACAAGGAATAAATAAATCTGATATTTAAATCTATCAAACCGCAGACGGGTTGACGAAAATCGACGTTCGCTTGGACGACGACACGGTTTGGCTTACGCGACAGCAAATCGCCGAACTGTTTGCCGCAGCGCGAACAAATATAGTCGAACATATCAAGCGCATCTACGATGAGGGCGAGTTGTCGCAGGGAGCAACCTGTCGGAATTTCCGACAGGTTCGATTAGAGGGCAATCGTGAAGTTGAGCGCTCAATCCCGCTTTATGATTCAGATATGATTTTATCGGTCGGCTATCGCGTCTTTTGTCCAGACGGCCTATTTCCTCTTGACGCTTGTTTTCGAGCGCTCCTCAGCGCCTTCAAATCAGTATGGCCGGAGGTAGGTATAAAGATTGGATTTTTGCAGGCCTCCGTCAGATCCTCTTTTCAAAATCAACAGCAGTCGCCGCTCAAGCAGTCGCAGCTGGGCTCGCTGCTTGTCAGCCAGCCTTTGATGATCGCCGATGCGCACCCGACGCCCGCTTTGACTTCAATAGCCTTTACAGGGCAATTCAAGGCGCAGGCGCCGCACTCCATGCAGGCGTCATTCATAATATGCGCCTTGCCGCTTGAGACCGCAAAAACCCTGTGAGGGCAGACGTCCTCGCACATGCCGCAGCCGATGCACTTTTCTTGCTCCAATCCAAGCGTAGCCACATTTTTCAGATATTTATGTTTCATAACAGCCTCCCGATCAACAGCGACATCACGCCCAGCGCCGCCGCGCCGATAATCGGCGGCAACGCGATTTTCATTTCTTTCAACACGCCCGAGGGCGAGGTGTAGGTGGACGAGCCTGTGAATTTCATGGCGAGGTATGCGGAGACAGACGGCAACGCCAGCATGTACCCGATATTGGTGAACGCTCCCCATCCGCAGTAGCGCACTACGATCGCCGCCCAAATCAAACCCAATAATCCGCCCTTGAATGAAAAGGCGCGTCCGGGGATAAAGGGAAGCAGCACCGGCGTCGCCACCGTTCCGATCAGCGCCGCCCCCGCATACGCGATGATGTCCGCTGGCCCAAACGGCTTGGGCAAAACCATATTAAGCAGAAACAATACGCCGAAAAGCAAAAGCGATTTTTTTGCGGCGGCTGCAACCTCGATAGGCGTTAAAATCAGCCTGTCAAGGAAAGTGAATTTTACCGTCCGCATTTCCCGCGTCGCTTTGCTTCCGGCTTGCAAAAACGCCTTGACGTCTTTTGCCCGAACAGGCCCATAAACGACGCTAAAGCCTGTTCGCCGCTTCACCTCAGCGGCGTTTACGCCGGAGGCGCTAAGCTGCGGCAGGATCAGCGTTTTATGCGATACAATTTTGGATAGAGAAGTTTCATTGAAGCGGTGTATCAATTCGTCCGCGCCGAATGCGCCTTTGCCCGCCGCGCACCAGACATTGACGCCCTTG
>JAISZP010000142.1 GCA_031269135.1 Deltaproteobacteria bacterium
CCTTTAAAGTATTAACGATAGGTGGAGGGCTGCAAGGCGTGGAAGTCATATATCTCGGCCAAAAAGTCGGCTGGGAGATGACGTTGTGCGATCGTAGGCCCATGCCTCCGGCTAAAGGACTGTGCTCGTCGTTCATAAAGGCGGATCCCCAAACCATGTCCGCTTCTCAGTTAACCCAACTTTGTTCGGGCTACGATCTGATCATTCCCGCCTTGGAGAACAATAAAGTCTTGGAGCGGCTCGACATAAGCCGCTCGGAAGGCGACATCCCTCCCCTAGCCTTCGACTACCGGGCCTATAAGACGAGTTGTTCAAAAATACGCTCGAAAGCTCTCTTCAATCGGCTGGGTCTTCCCATGGCTGCGCCCTGGGCTCCGGGGGCCGAAGGCTCCTTTGTGGCCAAACCCTCAGTCTCGTCCGGCAGCCGCAGCGTCCTGTTTTTTGATGATTCCAGAGAAATAGAGCAGCGTTTTCCCACCCTGAGCTCCAGATGCAGAATGGTCATAGAGGAAAAACTTATCGGGCCTTCTTACTCGGTGGAAGTGGTGTCCGTCAAGGGTCTTAAACCTAAGACCTTTCAGGTGACTCTCTTGGAGATGGACGACACCGCCGACTGCTGCAGAGTGATTGCGCCTTCCAATCTGCCCAAAGAAAAGGAAAAAGCCTTATCGAACATGGCCAAGCAGTTGGCCGCCGACTTGGAACTTACGGGACTTATGGATCTTGAAGCCATAGACCACAACGGCAAACTTACGCTCACCGAGATCGACGCCCGCTTTCCAAGCCAGACCCCTACAGCGATCTACTGGTCGACTGGGGTGAACCTGCTCTACGAACTGGCCAAATGTTTCGTCGACGTCCCCGGACCTGCGCCCGTCCGCTTTAAAACTCCAAGAAAGGTCGTCTACGAACACGTTTTAGCCAAAAAATTCGACATCAGCTTCCATGGAGAGCATCTAATGACCACCATGGGACCTCTTACGCTCAGAAAGGATTTCATGGGAGCCCAAGAAGCGCTCGTGGCGGGAAAAGCCGCCAGCGGGCACTATGCAGCCACGATGATTCGCCTTGTGGATTAGATTGATTTTTTATGGAATTTCTCGCTGAAACCAGACAGACCCAATACGCAAGCAGCTCAAAACAGGTCCTTATTTCGCTCTTTCGCGCAACCATCAAAAACTCCGACAAGGCAAGTCGTTTCTTTTTTTATGAACATCATTCTCTTTGAGCCGGAAATACCGCCCAACACCGGAAACGTGGCTCGCCTCTGCGCGGGTTTAGGTCTAACCCTTCACCTCATAAAACCGCTGGGTTTTTCCTTGGATGACAAACACCTCAGGCGAGCGGGCCTAGACTATTGGCCCTTGGTCGATTTGAAAATCTGGTCCGACTGGCCTGATTTCATCCGCAGCCGCCCTGCAGGACGGTTGGTGGCCACCTCCGCCAGAAGCGGAACACATTTTTCCAATCATCAACCACAGTCCGATGATAATTTCATCTTCGGCCCGGAGACCAGAGGTCTCCCGCCCGAGATATTGAGCCAAGCCGATGAGGTGCTCAATATCCCGCTCAAACAAGGGGTCAGAAGCCTAAACTTGGCGACTACGGCCGGCTTTTTCTTGGGTATGGCGCTTTGTAGGCTCCAAAAATCATCTTTCGAAAAGGATCGATCTTAAGCTGCAGGCCAGCTATGCAGGCAGGGCTTTGCAGGCTAGGCTTTGCAGACAAGGCTTTGCAGGCAGGGACTCTAAAGCTTGCAATCTTTCGCCGCTTTCTTGGACGCAAAGTTATTTGAAAATCCATAGCTTGGGCGCGGCAATCAGGCAAGAGGATAAGCAGGCAGGCAAGCAAGCAAGCAAGCAAGCAGATAAGCGGATAAGCGGATAAGCAGTAAAGAATTGCGGCATCTAACGTCAACTAAACGTTGACCTGAATTTTTCCAATTGCGGAGGCTCTTTTGCGCGACATCTCTGACGCGATTTCCCAGTTAACTTCGATCTTAAGCAGCCAGTACGGCATCAATGACGCCGTCGTCACCCCCATCGAGTCGGGCCGGGTCCACTGGACTTATTTGGTCAACGTCAATGGTCGGAACAGTTATGTGCTCCAGAAGCTCAATCCTTATTTCGGCTCAAGCGACGCCTTGGGAGCCAACTTGAACCGGGTCAACATCGCCTTGGAAAAAACCTCCGTGCGGAGTCCTAAAATCATCCCCACTTTGTCGAAGCAGTGGTTATATACCGATCCCCATAATGATTTCTACCGCTTGACCAGCTTCTTGCCGGGTCGCCCACCTGAAAAATGCTCGCTTCAAGACGCCGGATTGGCCGCAAAAGCGGTCGGTCGTTGTCATATGGCCTTGAACCGGCCTAAACCGATAGAATTGTTTTCGTTTCCCGACGCCGACGGCGAATGCACCAACCACAGGTTATGCGTGGAAGGCGATTTCACGATCATCAAAGATCAATATCGCAGGCACCCGAACCTTCCAAAGATTATAGACGATGTCGACAGAGGGGCCAAAGCGACCACCCTTCTTCCCACCAAACCGGCTTTCGTGCATATTTTTTTGATAAGAGATTTGGTGGTCCATAGAGACTGCAAAAGAGACAATTTTCTAATCGACGGCGACACTGTGGGGTTGATGGATTGGGATACCGTAGCTTACGGAGATCCTTTGCTCGATCTTGGAGAAATGTGCCGTTCATGGGCCATCTCTCCGACGAAGCCATTCTTCAACGCCTCGGTGGCCTCCGCTTTGCTCGCCGGCTATCGCGGCAGCGGACTGAAACTGACGACCGACCAATATCGGATGCTTCCGGCCGTAGTTAGGGGTCTGGCCTTAAACCTCGCCAGACGTTACCTGACGGACGCCTTGGCGGAAGTCTTCTTCCGGTGGGATAAAGAGGCCTACCCATCTCTATTTGAGCAAAATCACATCCGAGGCTGTTGGTATCTGGACTTGGCCGAAGAATTATTGGAACGGGAAATCGAGCTTATGAAACTCTGATTAAGTCGACCTGATTCGCTTATTTAGGTCGTCGGTCGATTTTTTTTCACCCCTCACTTCAGACCTTTTTAAAAAATTGATAAGGATGCCGTCATGAGTAAGATTAAAGCTGTAGTTTGCGCAACCGATCTATCGGAAGACTCCAACAAGGCCATTCCGCTTGCGGCTCACATAGCCCTTGGGTTAGACGCCAAACTAGTCGTGGCTCACATCATAGATCTCCCAGCCGTGGCCCCTTACGGCGAAACCATGATCGACCCTCAAGGACTAAGAAGCAGAGTGGAGCAGTCCACCAAACCCCAAGTGGCCGACATCTTGTCCCACATTGACGGCGTCGACTGGGAGCTGTCCATATCCATCGGTTATCCGGCCAAGGAGATCCAGCAAATAGTCCAGGAACACTCTGCTGGGCTGTTGGTCGCGGCTACCCGCGCTCGAAGCGGCTTTCAGAGATTTTTGCTTGGGTCGGTCACCCGCAAGCTCATGTTTACCCTCAATATCCCTTTAATGATAGTTCCAGGCGGGCTTTCCACTCACCGCTCGGTGCTTCAAAAAATTGATTCAATCCTTATCGCCAGCGACTTTTCGACTGACTCCGAAATAGCGGCTCAGCTGGGGTTCCAATTCGCCAGGGCCTTTTCCGCTCAACTTACCTTAGCCACCGTCATTGAACAAGGTCAACTCGATCAGATCCTGACCATGGATCCTCAAAAAGAACGGGCAGTCGCCGACAAGTTGGTCATCGATTTGACCGATAAGCTAAACGGCATGGTGCCGCAAGACCTAAAAAGCGTCACTAAAGTCGTCGTCTTGGCCGGTCAGCCCCACGATGAATTAAATAAGTACTCAATCCTGAACCACATCGACCTAATCGTAATGGGTATTCACGGCAGAGGTTTTATCGAAAACATCATGGTCGGCTCCACTACCGACCGCTTAGTGCGTTTAGGTCAGTTTCCGGTCTTGGCGGTACGGACGGAAAACCCTAATGTTTAGCGTCATTTCATCGTGCCGCTGAAATTTGGAAGACTAGACTCAAACAAAGGACGCCTCGCTCGAATGCGCGACCTTAGTGCGCCTATAAACGGCCGCCAGGGTCGCGCCATTTTGCATGCGCCGAACGTTTATGCCCGCAAGGCTCTATTTGTCTCCTGTCTTTCCAACTTTGGGCGTCAGGAGCGGCCTTCAAGAAACAGCGACCGGCTTGCGCGGTTCTCATGCGTGATTCTTTTGCGCGGATCTCTTGACCGAAACGGTTGGTTATGTAAGCTTTGCCGGCGGCGATAACGTCAATACAGCAGTTTTACTTTTGAAATCATCAGCTTGAGCGGACCATTTTTTTCACTGACCACTCTTTCAGCAACCAAGTGGGCGCGTGGGACATTGCCTGCAGCCCGTGACTGCCAGGCGCCCGTGATTGTCTGTAGCCCATGTTTGCCTGGAACACATGCTGGGCATGACCATTAAAAATAAAGTTCGACAATTACAGAGTGACGATTATTTTTATACGCTATAGGCCTAGTTATCGCACCATTAGTCAGGAAGAAGAAATGCTAAAGCTGATGGCCTTAATCAACCAAAAACCATGACGATAAATTGTCTAACTTTATTTCAAATACGCAAAATCTAAGCCCAAAACACTCAAAACATCCAAACGACTTATTCGACTATGATTGTAAATTATCATTAGAGAACTAAAAAAAATTGGTTGCTTGCGCCAATAATTTCAACAATAGAATTGCTGAGCCGTTGCGCTAAGTATTTAGCGTAAGTTGATTATCATCATAAGCCGTTAAACAGGAGCCGTTAAACATAAACTATTTAAATAGACCGGTGCGCGAATGACTCAAAAAGCGCGCCATCTTGCCATTTTATATTGTGGCCCTTTTAAATTGTTGATCCGCTAGAGCGCGGCAGCAAAAGTGCGCACTAGACTGGCGGCAGCGAGACTGTCGGC
>JAISZP010000215.1 GCA_031269135.1 Deltaproteobacteria bacterium
ATGCTCGTGGTGGAAATAGGGACAGACATGACGGCTTTCGGCTCATACGAAAGACTCGCCTCCTGGGCAGGTGTCTGCCCCGGACAGAACGAGTCTGCCGGCAAAAGGTTCTCTGGGAAAACACGTAAAGGCAACCGTTGGGTACGGCATGTCCTGACAGAGGCTGCTGCCGCAGCTATTAAGTGCAAGGACTGCATGTTTGAGCAAAAATACAAAACGTTATCTGTTACTCGGGGTCGGAAACGTAGTATTATTGCCATCGCCCACAAAATGCTCATCATCATTTATATGATGATAAAAAAGAAGGAACCATATAGGGACAAAGGCGTCAACTATGAGGAACTCATGGTTAGACGTAACGCTCCTAGATGGATAAAAGCCTTGACAAGGTTCGGCTACATTGCCAAGAACGACGACTCAGATGAGTTCGTTGAAAGAGACGTCTCGGAGACGACGTCCTAGCCGCCGGCTTTTTGACTATGGCACAGTTTTTTTCCTCGTTATTTAGCGAGGCCGCTATAGGTGCGCCCAAAGCAGCTAGAAATTTCACGGTAAAACGCATGGAAAACGGCGCGTTCCTCAATGACGACCACCTCGAGCGTCTGCTTGAAGAAATCCTGGAGATTCGCCTGTCTGCGGCGATTTTACCAGAAGATGACCGACATCTACGCCACTGCAATGGACTACGACAAGTCCGCGCCGACGACACGCGAGTTTTTCGCGAAAGTGCTGAAAATGGAGAGCTCACCATTTTGGATATACCCTTGACCCACAGTCCCAAAAATCAATAAAAATTACGAGCAAGTGAATCAATAACATTTTCAGCTAATAACACGAATATGATTGGTTAAGATGATTTTTAATTCTATTTTACTATTTTTTAATAACTTTATATTACTTTTTGACTTGATTAACTAACAACATAGCTAGTTCTAAAATCTTATAAGCTCTAAAACAATGCCATCACAAAACTACGTCATCATATAGATCTTCGACGCTATAAATTTTAACTAAAAGCATTGTCTACCCATATATCTATACGCAAATTCCCTCCCGCTTGTTTAAAGATTTTCTTCCCGAACCTCAAACTTTTATTCCCCAACTTGTCAAGTCGTCAATAAAATAGATTGCCCTTTTTCCCTTGCCTGTGGTATATTTACTTTAATCTCGGAGCAATTTAGGAGATCTTTGGAATTGGTTCAGGATTGAACGGGTAAGGGTGAAGATAAAGCTTTCAGCGTCATGAGTAATCCGGCTGACTGCCGATCTCCCCGAGGCCGAGCGGCTGAAGCCGACGCCGAAGTTTCCCGCTCCAAACCTTAACTGCGAGGAGAATATATGGAAAAGGAAGAGAAGAAATTCTCATCTACAGAACCCATCAGCATGAGCGAGAGCGATCTTAATTTCGCTAAAAAGATCGGCGAGGTCGCTTCCACCGACCTTAACTCTTGCCTGACCTGCATGAGTTGCTCGGGCGGCTGTCCAATGTATCCCTACATGGATTACGGTCCCCACGGCATCATGAGACTAGCTGTTCTTGGACTTAAGAAAGAGGCTCTCACCTCCAACACCATCTGGCGCTGCGTTGGATGCCACACCTGCGCCGCAGTGTGCCCCATGGCCATCAACATCGCCGGCGTGATGGACTACCTGCGTGAGGAATGCCTCAGCGAAGACGTGCCTATCGGCGACAAGCCTATCTTTGAATTTCACAAGGCTTTCCTGATGTCGGTGCGCTTTCACGGACGTTCTTCCAAAGTCGAATTGATGGGCTTTCACAAACTTTTCACCATCGGCAGCGGCCCCAAAGCCTGGTTGCAAGACGCCTTCTTAGGAACTAAGATGATCCTTATGGGCAAACTCCACCTTTTACCGTCCCGCTTAATGAGTTCCGGAATCTCACAAGTCCGTAAACTCGTTACAGGCGCTTGGCGCAACAGATAGGAGGCCCATTATGAGCAACGAATACCTGATGGAAGCCACCTATTTCCCAGGCTGCACCATGAAGACAGGCGTGGACGAATCCAACCGCGCCATGAAGCTTGTTTTGGAAAAACTGAAAATCAAGCTCTTTGAGATTGAAGACTGGAACTGCTGCGGCTCGTCTTCCGGACACGCCGTCAACCACGAAATCTCAACCTCCATGGGGGCCAGGAATCTATCCAAGGCGACCAAGGGACGCCCGATCGTCATCCCCTGCCCTAACTGCTACCGCAACTGGGTTTCCGCTCACTACCATCTCTCGCACGAACAAGAGACGCGCGAGAAATACGAAAACCAGTTTGGACGTCTAAACCTATCCGATCCGATCTTGAACATCTACGATGTTTACCACCACATCTTCAACTTAGCCAAGCTCAAATCAATCACCTTCGAAAACACCAAACCTTTGAAGGATCTGAAAATCGCGGTCTATTACGGTTGCGGAGCTATGTATCCCAAGTACTTAAGGCCGGTCGGGCCTCCTCGGGACACAGTGGAAAGGCTTCTTAAAGAAATGGGCGCGACCGTGGTCACCTGGCCTTACCCGCACAAATGCTGTAGCGCTTTCATTTCGGCCATCTATCCTGAGATAGCCGAAGATCTGACGACCCAAATAATCTCCGGAGCTTACGAGGCCGGAGCTGAAGCCGTCGTCACCAGCTGCGCCATGTGCCAGATGAACCTCGAGATGAGAGAAGTTTCCGCTCGTATGAACAATAAGCTTCCCATCCTTCACTTAAACCAGCTCATGGCCCTGTACTTAGGCGAAAAAGCCTCCAGCCACGAAGACTGGTGGAAGTTCCACTTGGTCGATCCCAAACCGCTTCTGCAAAAGGTCGGCCTTTGGGAATAGCGTTTTTGGCCTCCAGTTTTTAGTTTTCACGTTTTTACGTCGGGGAAGCCCATGAGCTTGCTCGTGGGTGGTCAGTCTTTTAATAGATAGCCTCAAAAAAGCAAGCGGCTCCTTTGGAGCCGCTTGCTTTTTTGCATTTTGCGTTTTCTACGTTTTTGCGCTTGCTTTGTCGCCTTATTTGACTTTCAACACCTCTCCCGCCCTCAAAGAATCATTGGTTTTCCCATTCAAAGCTTTTAGTTGATCAACGGTCAGGTTATGTTTGCGGGCAATCGAAAAAAGCGAATCGCCTGAACTAACCGTATAACTTGCGGCGCCTTGAGAACTTTGAGAGCCTTGTGAGTTTTGAGAACCTGCAGATCGACCGGCAGCCGACACCTTAAGCTTTTGACCGATTCTGATGTTATTGCCGGTGAGATTGTTCAAGTCTCTCAGCTCCTGAGATTTCATGCCGAAGCGCTCGGCGATGGTGCTTATGGAATCTCCAGCTACAACCACGTAAACCGAATCCGAGGCGGAAGTCGATTGGGTCGCGGATGCAGGCTGAGCAGTCGCTCCAGGCCGAGTAGTCGCGCCGGAGGGCCTCTCTGAAGTCGCCTGGGAAACCTGCAGTTTTTGCCCTGCGCGGATATTGTCGTTGGTAAGATTGTTCAAGGCCCTGAGGTCGGCGGAACGCATGCCGAAACGCTCGGCTATGGTGCTTACGGTGTCGCCGGAGACGACCACGTAGACGGAATCGGAAGCGGAAGCGGAAGTCGACTGGGCGGCTGGGGCAGGCTGAGTAGTCGCTCTAGGCTGAGTAGTCGCGCCGGAGGGCCTCTCTGATGTCGCTTGCGAAACCTGAAGCTTCTGCCCTGCACGAATATTGTCGTTGGTAAGATTGTTCAAGGCCCTGAGGTCGGCCGAACGCATGCCGAAACGCTCGGCTATGGTGCTTACGGTGTCGCCGGAGACGACCACGTAGACGGACTCGGAAGCGCTCGCT
>JAISZP010000274.1 GCA_031269135.1 Deltaproteobacteria bacterium
CTCTCTTTTGGCCGATCAAACCGCAGCCTATTACGCCGAATTTCATAGCGATCGCTCTACTTGTCGCCCCAATTCGTCCCTCTGTCGCGGCCCACTATTCTACGTAAGGTGTAGAGGTCGGAATTTTTGAGTTCTCTTAAATGGTTCGGAAAGTCTTGGTAATCATCCCATACGGCGCTGACGAGACGGCCCGTCACCCCGTCGGAAGCGCCGGAGGCCAAAAAAAGGCAGGCGTCGGCCGCGAGTTCCGGACTGACGCACTTGCCCTGCCGTCTGGCGCTCTCCATGCGCTGGCGATACTCCTGTCCAACCGTCTCGGGCCGGTAAGACAAGACCTCATCTAAGAGTCTGGTGTCCAACAAGCCGGGAGCCACGGAATTTACATCCACGCCGTCGTCTATGAGATCGCGGGCTATCGACTCCATGAATCGCACCACCCCCGCCTTCGACGCCGCGTACGATTCAATCCTCGGGAGCGGGTTGGTGGCGCCTCCTCCGGAGAGCTGAATGATCTTGCCGTAACGGCAGCGGCGAAAGTGAGGGACAAAATTCTGAACCAAAAGAACCGGACCCAGTAGATTTATCTCGATTGCGGCTCTAAAGAGATTGAAGTCCACCTCTTCAATTTTGCCCATAGGACCGTAGATGCCGGCGTTGCTGACCAAGATCGTGAGATCGGGGAAGACTTTGAGGACTTTTTCCTTTAGAGACGCCACTTGGTCTGATTTGGAGACGTCGCAGCAAGTATAGTACACATGTTGGTCCGGCGAAATTCTTTGCTTTTTTACGATGTCAGCCGCCTTAACCAGAGCCTGCTCTCCTCTCGCGCACAGAAAGAGATCCGCCCCGCTCGCGGCGAATTTTTCGGCTATGGCCAGACCCAGCCCCAGGCTGGCCCCGGTGATTAAAGCCCTGCGTCCCGTCAAATCGTAGGCGGTCATTTATATTCCTTTTCCCTGTCTTCAACTAGCATAGACCCGCAACCGTCATCCTCGCCTATCCCTCCAAGGCTGGCATCGCTGAAAGACAGGAATCGCTGAAAGCTAAGTCGCTTCAAAGCTAAGTTGTCCTTCAAAGAGCGGTTATCCTTCAAAGAACGGCTATATTTCAAAGCTCGGTTATCCTTGAGGCTATCTTTCAAGGATCCAGCGGTTGTCCAAAAGCCACTGAACTGTTCGTTCCACGCCCTGGCGAATGGAAAGGGAGTTTGACCAGCCTAAACTCCTTATTTTAGAGGTGTCCAAAAAAATGAAGGGATTATCCCCCACCCAGCCTCTGTCGCCTCCGCTGAATTCAAGTTTCGGTGAAAGCTTCATAAAAGAGGTTATCCAGCCGATGGAGTCTAAGACGGTGCAGTATTCGTCCGCTCCGAGGTTAAAGACCTCGAAGCAGTCGGGCATTTTGGAGCTGACCTTAAGCATCGCTTCAATGCAATCTTTGACGTATAGATAACTCTTTCTTTGAGTCCCGTCGCCTAAAACGGGAAGACTTCGAGGCTCTTTCAAAAGATGTTTGACGAAGTCGAAGATGTGCCCATGAGTATAGCGTTCCCCGAGCATTGAAACAAACCTGAAGACCACCCCCCGAAAACCATAGCCATGGCAATAGGAAGAGATTAGAGCTTCTCCGCTTAATTTTGACGAGGCGTAAAGAGAAGTTTGGATGGGAAACGGGGCGTCTTCCGGAGTGGGAATGACCGTAGCCTCCCCATAGACTGAACCTGTGGAGCTGAAGATGATGTCCCTCACGTCATTGCGGCGCATGGCCTCCAAAACTTTAAAGGTGCCGATGGTATTTTCGATCAGATCTTTTTGCGGGTGCTCCAGTCCAAAACGAACATCGGCATTGGCCGACAAATGCCAGACCACATCCGAGCCTTTCATGGCCGATTCAAGCGCGGTTTCATCGGAAATATCGCCTCTGGCCAGCTTAAAATTCGGATGGGCGAAAGCCTTCTCCAAAAACGCCTCCCGCCCGCTTGAAAAGTTGTCGTAGCCCACCACCAAGTGGCCTTCCGACAGCAATCCGTCGACTAAAGCAGAGCCGATAAAGCCTGCGGCCCCGGTCACAAAGGATGCGGTCATCGCTCTTGCTCCATGTGACCGTCAAAGCCCTTGGCTACATCGACGATATATTTCGGCCTAAACTTGGTCTCTTCGTAGATGCGGCCGATATAAGCCCCTAAAATGCCCATGCCCACAAGCTGGCACCCGGTCAAAAAAAGCAAAAGCACTCCCAATGTGGCCAAACCTGTAGCGAAGTCGTACAGACCCAGCGCTTTTCCTATAAACATGAATAAAGCGGCGACTATGGACAAGGCCGCCATGGAAAACCCGATTATCCCCATAAAACGCAGAAGAGAACCGGAAAAGGCCACTATTCCGTTAAAACCGATTAAAATGCTGCCGGTAAGGCGGTTGTACTTGCCTTCGCCATCTATGCGAGCTTGGCGGTCAAAAGGGATCAGCTTAGTGGAAAACCCGACTACGGCGGTCAGGCCTCTAAGAAAACCGTGGGATTCCTTAAGATTCATAAGCTCATCAACCACACGGCGGTCTAGAAGCCTAAAATCGCCGGTGTTTCGCGGTATTTCCACAGTGGCCGTTTTATTGATGAACCAGTAGCCTAAATAAGCCACCGCTCTTTTAACGACATTTTCTCCTTGTCGGCTCCTACGCTGAGGGATGACGACTTTATAGCCGTCCTCTTTCCAGTGGCGGTACATCTGAGCAATCAGACCAGGCGGATCTTGAAGGTCGCAATCTATGATCAATACAGCCTTGCCTGTCGAATAGGCAAGACCGGCCCAGGTAGCCGCCGGTTGACCAAAACGCCTGGAAAAGCGAAGGAGCTTGATTCTTGGATCTTGCTCTCTTTTAGCCAATATTATATCTTCAGTTTTATCTTTTGAAGGATCCAACGAAAATATTATTTCATAATCTTCGGTACATGCCTCTAGATTAGGTTTAATTTCAGCGAGAAACGTTTCTATGGTCTTTTCTTCGTTGTAGACAGGCACTACAACGCTCAGTTCAGGCATCTATATTTTCCTCATGTTGGTTAGTCGCGCTCGGAAGTGGACTTTGTCCCGCCGTAAAGGTTTGTCTGCATTGATTAGAGGACCCTCCAACGATGGCTCAAGGCAAGCATAACAATATCTCAGGTCCCAGCGGTCACGCAAAGAAGCCTTGATTTAGACCTATCAATGCGACCTATCGCTGGCGCCCATCTATGAAACACCTATCTATGAGACCTCTCTATAGGACTCTCTCG
>JAISZP010000314.1 GCA_031269135.1 Deltaproteobacteria bacterium
ACTGCACTCCTTTACAGAGTTAAAAAAGTAGTCAGGGAAATAAGATCGAACCGCAAAAAATCCTAAATCGGCAAACTAGAAAATATATTGTAAATGATTCCAATCAGTTAAAAACAAAAATTTTCGTAAAATGGGGTTTTTACACATCGATCTTAAATGAAAACATTAGCGTCATTGTACGCTTTACCTTCGCTCATTGGCCTCTTCCTTGTCAAATTTGAAACCTATAGTTGAAATTTGCATCTCTTTAAAGTCGTCTGGCGATAAAGCGCCAGCTTTAGTTTCGTCAATGCCGTCTGAATTTAAAGATAAGTCGACGCCGACTTCTTGGCCTGCAGATTCAGGCTTTTCCGAAGGGAATGGTTCTATCGTCAGAATATCGTTGTGCTCCTTAACCAGCACCTTAGATGTACCTAACTTATTGGCTACAAATTGCGATAAAAAGCTTACATCCATAATTTGTTTAAACATTGAAACTGCACTCCTTTACTGAGTTAAAATTGATGTCGATTAATGTTTAATTATGATGGTCTTTAGATTCAATAATAAAAAACCTACTTTACATTTAAGGATTATTGAAGGCATTATGTCCTCAGCATGGCGTCAAAATTGGACGACCTTTTCCCTCTCCGTTATGATATATTGCTCATAGACTTCCAAGACCGTTTCGCGCTTTTCTCGCTCAAAGCTTGCCACCGATGGCGAACAAACGCCATCAAAAACGACGCCTCTGCAACCTCGCACTAAAACGATTCGAATCAAGCTCGACAAGGTGAATATTGTTTTTCGCCGCAGACCGACGAGCGGTTCAAATGCGACTTCAAATTCCATCCACCACACCGGAGGTCTTTTGGGATGTCCAAAAAAACCAAGTTCATATTCATAACAGGCGGAGTGCTTTCTTCCCTGGGAAAGGGTTTGACCTCAGCCTCGCTGGGCGCTCTTTTAAAGTCCAAGGGATTGACCGTGTCCATGCAAAAACTCGACCCCTACCTAAACCTGGACCCCGGCACCATGAACCCCCGCCAACACGGCGAGGTCTTCGTGACCGACGACGGGGCCGAGACGGATATGGACTTGGGTCACTATGAGCGGTATATAGGTTCCCCTATGACCAGGCGCTCAAGTTACACGGCAGGCTGGATTTACAGTCAAGTGCTTTCTAAAGAACGGCGAGGAGACTATCTGGGAGGCACGGTTCAGGTCATTCCCCACGTGACCGACGAGGTCAAGGGCGCCATCTTGTCCATAGCTTCTCAGGATCTCGACCTGGCTTTGATAGAGGTCGGCGGCACGGTGGGCGACATCGAGAGCCTTCCTTTTCTTGAGGCTTTAAGACAACTTAAAGGCGATCTCGGCAAGAGCCGATGTCTGTTTCTCCACTTGACTCTCGTGCCGTATCTCTCCACCACGGGCGAACCCAAAAGCAAACCCACCCAGCATAGCGTGAAAGAACTTCGTTCCCTCGGCATCCAGCCCGACATCATCGTCTGCCGCTCGACGAAACCCATAGGAGCGGAATCGCAGGCTAAGATCGCCTTATTTTGCGACGTCTCCAAAGACGCGGTTTTCACCGCCGTCGACGTCGACAACATCTACGAACTCCCCATTAAACTTCACGAGCAGGGTCTTGAGCGCAAAGTTTCGTCTCTTTTGCGCTTAGGCCGCACGGAGCCCGACATAACTCCATGGGTGGATCTGGTTCAGCGGCAAGCCAACTTGACTAAAAGCGTAAAAATCGCCATCGTCGGAAAATATGTGGAGCTCATCGAGGCCTACAAAAGCCTTCATGAAGCCTTGACTCACGGAGGACTGGCCCACAACGCCCGCATCGATTTCGACTACATCAATTCCGAGGAATTGAAACCCGACAACCTGGAAAAATACCTCGGTCAAGCTCAAGGAATATTGGTGCCGGGAGGCTTCGGAGCTAGAGGCATCGAGGGAATGATCTCAGCGGTGGGTTATGCGAGGAATAAGAAGAGACCGTATTTTGGAATTTGTCTGGGCATGCAGTGCGCGGTGATCGAGTTTTCCAGAAATCAGGCTGGTTTAAGCAAGGCCGATTCGGAAGAGTTTAAACCAAAGTGCAACCATAAGGTCATCTTCCGTATGACCGGCTGGTATGACCATAACACCGGCTTAAGGGCCCAGCGCAAAGCCGACGACGATCTAGGCGGGAGCATGCGCTTGGGCTCTTACCCCTGCAAACTCAAGCCGGGCACAAGAGCCCACCAAGCCTACGGCGTGGAGATGATCCACGAACGACACCGCCACCGTTTCGAGTTCAACCCCGACTACATCAACATCTTGACTTCCAATGGACTGGTTTTAAGCGGTCAAGCCCCTGAAAGCCCCATCGAAAATCCTGACATGCCTTGGCCGAAACTGGTCGAGATTATTGAACTAGCCGATCACCCTTGGTTTTTAGGCTGTCAGTTTCATCCCGAGTTTAAATCCAGCCCCATGCATCCGCACCCGCTGTTTAAGGCCTTCATCGGAGCCGCCCTAACCAACGGGGGCCGTCATGGAAAAAAATAACCGCTAACCCGGAGCGAAATTAGTGTTAGGCGAAAATCGGCATCGGCATAATAGTCGACATTAGGTGAAAATCGGCATCGGCATGAACCTCGGCGATTTTATGTTTGAGGTCGGCAAAAAAATATCGCTTGCTTTTTGAAGGCCGCGCCCTGTTTTGAATGCCGCTCCCTATGTCGAGGTCGAATCTTTCCGGGGCGACGGCGACAGCCGCGAGAAGCGTGAAGAGTGAAGCATAAAGTAGGAAGTGATAAATTTTATCGACTTCTGGTATAATCCGCATCTGTCATAATCTGCTTCCGGCATAATCTGCTTCCGGCATGATTTGCTTTTGGCTTAATCGTCGTCCGGCACAATCCTCTGCGAGAACCAAAGGACAAAAACGACGATCAACCAAAACGAAATCAAGATCTTGAATACGTCAATCCATTTATGTTATTTTACAAAAACTTTCACCGTCGGCTCTCTTTTTATCGCGGCGTTAAAACCAAAGCAAATGCCTCCTTATGTTGAGTAAATTAATACTGTACTTAACTAAGCCGAAACAGAAGGGTTTGGCGACGATTGACGATTGTCGGCCGTTAATCGGCGACTCTTTATCGTCAGTTATGGATTGTCGAAAACAATCTTCGGCGACTGACGAATCGGCGACTGACGAATCGGCGACCGACGGATAAGCGACAAACAGATCGACGACCGCCAGTTCACCGACAAACAGATCGCCGACAAACAGTTCATCGACCGCCATGGATGCTCGACGAATGCCAAGACGGATTTACGACGCGGTTCATTTTTGATGTTCAACAAGTGTTTGTCGTTCAACAAGTGTTTGTCGTTCAGCAAGTGTTTGACGTTCAACTAGTGTTTGACGTTCAGCAAGTGTTTGACGTTCAACTAGCGTTTGACGTTCAACAAGCGAGACGCTTATAGGCGGAGACGTTCGACGTTTAAGACGTTCATCAAGCCCAAATAGTGAAAACCTTTAAGTTATTCCGTAGCGCCGCCCATAAACCTCGATCTTGCGGAGAAATAGACGAGGCTCGTGGATGGTCGGCTTTTGGAGAGCCAATTTGACCGAGGTTAAAAAGATCGATCTTCAGACCGCCACCTACCAGGACCTGGAACCTGCGGCTGATGTTCTGCTGAGAGGCGGTTTGATAGCCGGCCCCACCCAATCCTACTACGCGTTGATGGCTTTGGCCGATAAAGGCCCGACTCTGGAGCGCCTAGCCTCGCTTAAGGCCGGACGCAGCAGCGACCAGGCTTTTTTGCTGTTGATAGATCAAAACGACAGAACCAGGAGCTACGCCAGAGAAGTCAGCAAAGAGGCCAAGCTCTTGATGGACGAATTTTGGCCTGGTTTGTTGACCTTGCTGCTGCCTGGGCATACCGGACTGCATCCGCTTCTTTTGGGAAAATCCAAAAGCGTCGGCCTGAGGGTCGAAGGACTGGCCGTCATCCGCCGTTTAATCCGCTTGGTGGATCGCGGAATCACCGGCACCAGCGCCAACCCTCACGGCGGTCAGCCGCCCACGACGATCGACGAAGTGTTGAAGCACTTCGGAGACGATCTGGACCTGGCCTTGGACGCGGGTCCGACTCCCGGCGGCAGTTCTTCGTCGATAGTCGATTTCACCTCGGCCGAGCCTAGGATCTTTCGCCAAGGCGCGATTCCGACCGAACGAATCCGCTCGGTTTGCCGGGCTGTAGCCTTGTGAGGCCACTATAGAATGGAAATTTTCAGCGCCTTTTGGGACGGCGTCCTTTGGCTTATCGACTTTATAATGCACATAGACGTTCACCTCGACGATCTGGTCGACAAGTACGGTTGGCAGACCTATTTCATACTGTTCATAATCGTTTTCTGGGAAACCGGGGTCGTCATATGGCCTTTTCTGCCGGGAGATTCTCTTCTCTTCGCCGCCGGGGCCATTTCAGGCAGAGAGGGTTCGCCGCTGTCGCCGATATGGCTTTTTTTCATCATTTCTCTGGCCGCCTTTTTGGGCGACACCTGCAACTACTGGATAGGCCGTTTCATCGGACCAAAGGTCTTGAATCGAGACGGAAGATTTTTGAAAAAAAAGTATCTGGATCAGACTAAAGACTTCTACGACCGTTATGGCGCCTTCACCATAATACTGGCCCGTTTCGTGCCCATCGTGCGGACCTTCGCGCCTTTCGTGGCCGGGATCGGACATATGCGCTACCGCCGCTTTCTGCTGTACAATTTAGTCGGCGGGATGGGTTGGTGTCTCATATTCATCGGCGCCGGACACTTCTTCGGAGGCCTGGCGATCGTTCAAAAAAATTTCACCATGGTCATCATGGCCATTATCGTCATATCGATACTGCCGATGGTGATTGAATACATAAAAGCGGTCAAGAGAAAGAAAAAGAAAAAGAATCTAGACGAAAACTTATAGACGAAAGCTTACAGACGGAGGCTTATAGACTCAGGCCTATAGACTCAAGCTTCGAGGGTCTCCCCTTTTCTTTCTCTCAGCTTCTTTCTCTCAGCTTCTTTCTCTCAGCTTCTTTCTCTCAGCCGCGTCTCGGCTACGCCCACATATACCTTAGGAGCTTTTTCGGCATTATG
>JAISZP010000345.1 GCA_031269135.1 Deltaproteobacteria bacterium
GCAAGCTTTACGGTTATATTGGTGACAGAATTGTCGAAAAATCCATTTATAAAAGCGGCTCTGGTTGTATCTCGATTGTTGCCTATAAATGTATTGGCAAAACCACCTGCTGTTTGTGCTGATCTCGAAAAATATAGCAAAAAATCGCTAAAATGGATATCTTTTATTGTTAAATAACTGTCATAGTTATTGTCAACAACAGTAATTATATTTCTATTGAATCGTTGTTTGTTGTCGCCTTTTATATAAGTCATATTATTAGTAAGATTTGCAGAAAGAGAATTTATCTGATTGTATATTATATTTGATATTTCGCTGTTAGAGTCAGTTGAAAGACCAAAAATTTGGCTTGTAATTTGAGAAGATGTTTGTAAAATTTTATTCGATAAGTCATTAGAAATTTTTCCAGAAATTACGTTGTATTTTGAAGTTATATTTACAATATCATCCGTAAATTTCGCATTTATGCCCGCCACAGAGGATCTGAAAGTAATTGATTCCCCATAGGCGGCATTCGCCATTACATTTTGGAAATCGGCCATTGTAGACTGGGTGATGGTCCCGGCCAACGAGTGCGCGGCGAAAAGCAAAAAACACACTGCCATGGTCAGTGAAAATGCAATTTTATGTCGCGCTTTGCTTGCGACATCTCTTGTAAAATCTCTTGTTACATTTCTTGTTACATTTATTGCGACATTTATAGGCATATGCAATTTGCGAGCTATCGAAAGTGGAATAGCCATTGTTGACCTCTGATGAGCGGATTAGCCGATATTACGAGTATATATGACAAGTGAATGCGAAGCGATTAAAATTTGACCCAACCTTGCGATTTTAGTTCCTGCGGCGGCGCTGAAACTTTAGAAGCGAAAACCATGCCAACCGATATCGTCGGCTGAGGAAAAATAATCCAATAAAGTCGCCGACATCCGGAGCTTGAGTAAAAATCATCCTGATGCATGAGACATGATGCCTGACGCCTGACGCCTGAGGCCTGTGGCATGTGAACCGGAACCCATAATTGCCTTGAAATATGCGCATTTCATGACTTCGGGGTTTTTCCTTTCGCAGGCGACGTGTAGTTGCTTTTAAGCTTCAATCTCTATATGGAAGCCGACTTCACGATAAAGCTCAGGCGGTGAGCGTAGAGGTGCTCTTTCAATACTCTAGCCCTCGAAGCCTCTGCCATGGCCTGAGCTTTTCGAGGCTCTTTGAGAGCATGCTCAATAGCCGCCGATAACTCTGAAGGCTCGCTGACCAGGCATAGTTCTTCAGCTGAGAACAACCCTTCCATCAAAGGCCTTTGATCGACGATTTGAAAACCGCCTGAGGCTGCGACTTCAAAGGTCCTGGGGTTGACGAAGGCGCTTTGAGGATTAAAGCCCTCCGACTCGGAGGAGTGGATATTTAGGTTTATCCGTGAGCCCGCGTATACTAAAGGGCACTGCTGGGGCGTCAGCCTGCGTCCGTCTTCAAAGAGGTGAGGGGCGAGTTCGGCGGGCGCAAACTCTTTGCCTATTCCAAAGATCTTAAAGTCGTCAGGTTTTTTCCCAAGACGTTTCCAAAACCTGGCTATTTCGACCAAAAGCTTGCGGCGGTTGGGGTACGGCGCTCCCAAGAACGATAAGACGGCTCGGTAGTCGGCAGGCGCCGTCTGAGGGAAAAAGACGGATTCGTCGGCCGCTAGCGGTAGATACCAGGCCTTCGCCACCCCCCAGTCAATTAGGCTCTTGTTTAAAAGATCTCCTTGAATATGGAAAAATAGATCGTAGGCCGGGGCTACTTCTTTGACGTACCCAAAGCGTTTATAATCTTCCACGAACCAAAACGCCGTCATGGCGCCTGAACGCTGGGCGATCGACTCTATGGCCCTGGCGTCGAGCGGGGCCTGGGCAAGGCACAAGATTAAAGCCGCGCCGAATTCTACGGCGAGACTCGCCACCTCTTCGGCGGCTTTTTTGAAGATCGACTGCGCCGACCCGGCGCCGGAGTCCTTCAGCGCGCTTGCCTGAGCGATGAGAGCGGGCGAGTAGGAAACGAGTTTAGAAGCATGCCCGAGTTCAAGAGCGGCCCTGGCCAGAAATTCGCCCATGGAAAGCGAGCCGCCTGAAAAGGGCGGCGCTATAAGGATCCTGGTTTTCCCCGTCTCATCGAGAGTTAATTTCTTAGGTCCGCCGAGGCGTCGGCGAAAACCGACGTAGGCGGCCTCTTGCCTTCTTTGAGAGGCGCTGTGAGTGATGAGCAGGTAGGAAAGAGAGGGCGAATATCCCATCGCCAGAGAAAAAGGAGCTAAGAAGCGCAGTTCGCCTTTGGAGATGGGTTCTTTAAGATCTAAGATCTCTAAAGCGGCTTTGGCTACGACAGGGTCGCTTTCAAAAACTGTAAGGCGACCGGTTCTCTTGAGCGCGTCCAACAACAACTGCGGACTCCCAAGGCCAAAGAGATGCGCCTGATGCTCCTTTGAATAGGCTACTAGAGTCTCATCTAAAAGCTCTTGAATCTGTCGTTTTGGAAAATACTGGGAATCTTGAAGCCGCCCGTCGACGGCCAAGACGGCAGCGCCGTCTTTAGCCTGCATGGACTCGACTCTTTGGGAAAAAGGCGCGGTTTGCAGCCACTGGGCTATTTCGGTTTGGCCGCATTCAATCAAGGCTTTTAGATTTTGCTTTAAAATCTCATCTGCGGCCAATGGTCTACTCTCGTGTTGATTATGCCTATAAGTCGCCAGCCGCTATTTCAGCAGCGACAGCAGCAGCTCGGTGTCCAAGCAGCTCTCGATGACGTCGGCCAACCTATCTATGGCTTTTTCGCGTATGGCGTGATAGTCCAGCGATCGGGCTTGTTTCAATCCCGCCCATTGAAGTATGGCCTTAGAGCCTTGAGGGCTTTCAAAGATGCCGTGGAGGTAGGTGCCGGCCACCTGGCCGTCGGAGCTGACGGCGCCGTCGGGTTCTCCGCCGGTTTTGTAGAGAAAGGGTCTGGACAAACCTGGACCTGTGGTGACGCCGGCGTGGATCTCGTAGCCCGACACGGAGGCTTGGCCGAACGTCAAGCGGGCTTGTATGTTTAGAAGCTGCTTTTCAGGGGCTAAAACAGTCTCCACATCAAGATAGCCTAGGCCCTTGCTTGTCCCTGGCGTCGATTCCAATCCGTCAGGATCGTCGATAATGCGTCCAAGCATCTGGTATCCGCCGCATATGCCCAATAGCCGTCCACCGTACCGCAGATGTCTTTGAAGCCTCTCGGGCCAGTTTTCGTCTTCAAGAAAACGCAGGTCTGTTCGGACGCTTTTTGAACCGGCCAGAATAATCAGATCGGCCATCGGCGGAGTTTGGCCGGCTCGAACGAACGTCACCTCCACTTGCGGGTGAAGGCGTAAGGGATCGAAGTCCGTATGGTTGCTGATCCGGGGAGTCACCGGCGCCACCACTTTAAGGGTCTCGGAATCCTTTCGGGATTGGCGTCCGTCGATGGCGTCTTCCGCTTCCAAATGAAAGCCTGTCAGGTACGGAAGAACTCCTAAAACAGGCTTCTTGGCGTAATCGGCAAGCCAGACCAAAGCTGGGTCCAAAATGGAGGGATCGCCTCGGAAACGGTTGATGATGAAGCCTTTTATGCGATTTTGTTCACTAGGGGCCAGGATCATGGTGGTTCCGGCCAAGTGGGCGAAGACGCCTCCCCTCTCGATATCCGCCACCAACAGCACCGGGCAGTCTATCTCTTCGGCGAAACCCATGTTGGCTATGTCGCCTTCTCTTAAGTTGATCTCAGCTGGGCTTCCCGCCCCTTCAACGATGATATGGTCGTATAGACCAGCCAGGCGATGGTAGGATTCCATCACGGCCTTTTTGACTATCGGCTTGTAGGCGTGGTAGGTTTTAGCCTCCATATCCGTCAAGGCTTTGCCCTGGACGATGACTTGGGAGCCTGTTTCCGAGTTCGGCTTCAACAGCACAGGATTCATGTCCCGGGTGGGGGCTAGACCGCAGGCCAGCGCCTGAACGGCTTGAGCCCGTCCTATCTCTCCGCCGTCGACGGTTACCGCGCTGTTTAGGGCCATGTTTTGAGGCTTGAAGGGAGCGACTCTATAACCTCGGCGCAGCAAAAATCGACAGATGCCGGTGACCAGGGTGCTTTTACCCGCATCTGAGGTTGTACCCTGGATCATCAGCGTGGACATTTGAACTTCGATGCTCCTTTAGACGAATTATAGCGGCAAAGTCCGTTGAAGGCGAGTCCCCATAGCGGTGAACGCGAAGGTTTAAGGCTGACGAACTGCTCGATAAGTATTGGGTTTAGTCGGCGATTTAATCGCTGAGGCGGAATAAATGCGCTTAAGCTTTTTGGCGTCGAACTCCAGCTCTCCAAGAAGATCGCCAATCGTCATGGGAGGGCCGAG
>JAISZP010000009.1 GCA_031269135.1 Deltaproteobacteria bacterium
CGTGAAAGCCAGCATCAGAGCCTACATAAACGCCGTCAATCGGTTGTACAGCACTGCCGCCGTTAAAGATATGAAGATCAAGTGCCAAAAACCCGCAGTCGCCGAAAATGCTCAAGCCGCCGCCGCTGTTTGAAACCGGCGTCGTTTGAAGTGACGTCTCCGAGGTGCTACAATAGCGCCTTAATGGGCGGGCTATTTGAATCCGAATTGCCTCAAAGCGTTTGTGGGCAAGCAAGATAGCCATAGTTTTTGGTTGCTGGTTTTTAGCGACTTCACGGGGATTAGTATGCTGGCATCGATTTCTTGGCTTGGGGATTACCTTGACGTTTCCGACTTGGCTCCGGAGTTCGTAGCCGATAAGCTGACGATGGTGGGGCTTGAGGTGGAAGAGTTGCGCAACCGTTTGTCTTACTTGGATAAAGTGGTGGTCGCGACTGTCGCTCAAGCTTCACCTTTTGGGGAGCATCTTTTAGCCTTAACGGTTCAAGCCGGTCAGTTCGGCGAAAAGAAAATAATCTGCGGCGATCCGAAAGTCGAAGTGGGAGGGCGGTACCCTCTGGCTTTAGTCGGTTGCGAACTCCCTGGCGGGATCGTCAAAGAAAAGACCATAGGGTCGCATGGGTCATCTGGATCGAATGGGTCGAATGAACCAAGCGGCCCAAGCGGGTCGAAGTCTTCCAGCCCGCTGATCTCCGAAGGGATGCTGTGCTCGGAAAGCGAGTTGGGACTCGGTTCAGAGGCTGGTTTCGTCATGAACCTCTCCGGGCCTGCGGCTGACGGAACTACTTTAGCCGATTATTTGAGAGCCCAAGGCGTCGACGCCGAAGACTACGTATTGGAGGTCAGCGTCACTCCCAACCGGGCCGACGCCCTTTGTCTGGTGGGACTCGCCAGAGATCTCGGCGCGGTCCTTTCCCGCCGCCTCATCGAGCCCAAATTCTCAGTCTCGGAGAGCGAAAGATCCGCCTTTGAGCAGATAACCGTTTCCATAGACGATCCCAATCACTGCTATCGATACGCCGGAAGGGTCATCAACGGCGCCAGACCCGGACCAAGCCCTGATTGGATGGTCAAGAGACTCCTTTCGGCGGGCCTAAGATCGATCAATAACATCGTCGACGTCACCAACTACGTGATGCTTGAGTTGGGGCTTCCTCTTCACGCCTTTGATCTGAAGAAGATCGCCGGACCGGCCATAATCGTAAAAATGTATAAGCAAGGAGAAAAGTTCACCACCTTAGACGGGCAGGAGCGGACGCTGAAGGCTCATCAAAACATCATGATCTGCGACGCCCAAAGACCGATAGGCTTAGCGGGGGTCATGGGCGGCTTAAATACTGAAGTAGACGACTCCACCACCGACGTCTTTTTGGAAGCCGCTTGCTTCAACCCGACGACCATCAGAAAAACTTCTCGTTCGTTGGGGCTTCTTACCGACGCTTCCTTTCGATTCGAGCGAGGTCAGGACCCCAACGGTTGTCCTATGGCTGTCGACCGGGCGGCCGCTATGATAGCTGAGCTTACGGGCGGGAAAGTGGCCAAAGGCCGCTTAGACGCCTATCCCAAGTTGATTGAACCCAAGCAGGTCGCCTTCTCTCCCGAGCGCTGCAACGCCCTTTTAGGAACAAAGCATTCCGCCGGCGACATGGAAAGGGTTTTATCGGCCATCGGGGTCGCCTTAAAGAAAAATCATGATGAAACTTACCAAGCCTGGCTTCCGACGTTTCGGCCCGATCTCGCCAGGGAAGTCGATTTGTTTGAAGAGGTGGTGAGACTGATTGATTTTGAAAACCTCCCTGCGACGCTGCCTCGGCCCATCGATCCGATTTCGCCGCCTCCCAGGGCTTTCGAGCTCAGAGAACTCATTCGAAAGACTCTTTCGGCTTTCGGCTACAGCGAGATAGTGAGCTATTCCTTTATCAATCAAGATGCATTGGTGAAGATGAATATAGAGCCAACGCATCCGTGGAGAAGCTCGGTAGTCAAAATCCTGAACCCATTGAGCGAAGACCACGGAATTTTAAGGCCGAGTCTGCTTCCCGGTTTGCTTGCGGCGGTAAGATTAAATCAATACCACAGCCAGTGGAATGCGGCCCTCTTTGAGGTCGGGGCCGTATTTACGGCCAACCCGAACGATCCTAAACCTCTTGAAGCTCAAACGTTGGCTGGAGCGTTGTCTGGTTCGTTTGGAGACGGGTCATGGTGCAATCCCAATAGAGCGGCCGATTTTTGGGATATTAAAGGGGTTGTGGAAAGGCTCTCGGACCGACTGAGATTAAATCTGACTTATTCGCCGTTTTCCTCTGAAGTTCCAGGTTTCTACGACGCTTCCCAAGCCTGCGAAGTCTTTTCGGGAGAAAGGGTTTTAGGTCACATAGGGCTTTTGAACCAAGACGTCTCTAAGGCTTTGGGTTTAAAAGAGGCCGGCGGAAAGGTTTTTCTTTTTGAGCTCGACATCGACGATCTGCCGAAACTTCAGCCTGCGCCCTTCCAGGGCTGGTCAAGTTATCCCGGCGCCGCCAGAGATATGGCCCTGGTGGTCGATCAAAGCGTACAAGCCGGGCAAATCATCGAAGTTCTTAAAGAGAGCGACCAGTGGCCTTTGGTCGATGTGGCCATTTTCGATCTCTATCAAGGCGATAAAGTCCCTCAAGGCAAAAAGAGCCTGGCTTTAAGGTTGTTTTTCCAGGACTGGGACAGGACGCTGACGGATGAATTGGTCAACGGCTACTTTCAGGGCATACTTGAGACTTTGTCGAGCCGTTTTTCAGCTCAGCTCAGGAGTTGATGGAAGTTTTAAAAACTTCGTCATGCTCGAAAAGAACATCATTGAAGATGAGCGTCATTGAAGATGAACATCATTGAACACGAGCATATTGGGATTTATTTGCGCATGATGCTCCAGCGCCGTTTGTTTAGGAAGAGGCCGTGACTAAAGACGAAAGAAAACCATTGACTAGATTAGATCTGATCGATGCCGTGCGCAAGCGGATCGGTCTGTCGGCGGAAGACGCCTCGAATATTTTAGAAGATGTGGTGGACGCCATTTCCGAAGTTCTTCAAAGCAGCGGTCGGTTCGTCGAACCGGAACTTGGACGTTTTTTCGTCAAACACACCCCGGCCAGACCAGGTCGAAACCCGAAAACAGGTAGTCCGGCAATAGTTCCCGCTAAATTGAAGCCAAGCTTTATCATGAATCGGCGCTTGAGAGACAAGATGAAAGCTCAGTGGACTAGCGACAAGTCCGCTCGACAGACGACTAATGAGGCTACGGTCGGGGACTTGTCGGCCGCTAAGCTGGTGACCAATGAGAAAGACCAAGAAAAGTAAATCAGCTCAGCCGCAGCCCAAGAGCAAGTCGTCCAAGGGCCGCGGGCTGGGTCCCAATGCCGAAGGGCCGCTCTTTTTTAAGTTAAGCGATATTTCTTCGATGTTGGAACTCGAGGTCCACGTCTTACGATACTGGGAAAAGCAGTTCCCCATCATTAAACCAGTAAAGATCAACGACAGAAGGCAGTTGTACAGCCA
Organism: Deltaproteobacteria bacterium; assembly: GCA_031269135.1. Taxonomy (GTDB): domain Bacteria; phylum Desulfobacterota; class Desulfarculia; order Adiutricales; family Adiutricaceae; genus JAISZP01. The sequence continues at coordinate 3,529 of JAISZP010000009.1, forward strand.
ATACGATGTACTGCTTTTTACTCAAATAAAACGGCTCCTGTATGATGAGGGCTATACCCTGGCCGGAGCGCTTAAGAAGCTGATCGAAGATCCTCCCGCAGAAATCGACGATGGCGACGCTCAAGCATCAAAAGCTCTTTCCGAGCATCGACAAAAACCTCTTTTCGCCAATTTGCCCCCGCCGACCAAACCTGCTCCAGCTAAAGACGCCTCCGACGATTCCGAAACCAATACGCCTGAAGACGACATGGCGGAAGAAAACTCGCCTGAAGAAGACGTGCCTGAAGAAGACGTGATTGATGCCGCTGAATTTGAAACTGATGAATTCGGGAGCAGCGGCGGCGAACTTGCCCCATATCTTTCGGAGGATTTGCCAGGGGATTTAAAGGTTCGGCGACCAATGGCCGCTTTCGGCTTGGATACCCCAAAATGGGACTCCCGAAATTTAGACTTCAAAAAATCGGAATCCCAAAATTTAGGCGCCTCTAAATTGGAGCCTCTTAAACAACAAACTTATGTTTCGAGCAATAGCGCCGACAAGTCTCCGGAAAACGATCGAACAGCAGCTCCGGCGCAAGACCTACGGGGATTGATCGACGCTCTAAGAGTTGAACTCAGGCAATTGAGGGATTTTATCGCAAATGACCAGAAAATCACTTAAATGAGTATATAATATTTTATGAACAATCAGTTCCCCAATTCCGAGTCGAGTTCCCCTCTGGAAATCGTCGATCGAATCGATGCGGAGTTCATTCGCCAGGCTGGGCTCATCTATGGCCGGTGCGCCTCCCCTCGGTCAAGCAAAAGGCTCTTGGACTGCGCAGGGCGAAGGATGCAAATCCTCTCGCTCGCCAAGGCGCAATATCTCTCGCTTTTGTCCTCAAATCCCTTGGAGTGGGACGAACTGTGGGACGACTACGGCGGCGACCCGAACGACTCCTTTTTTCGCTATCCTACCCAATTTGAATTATTGACTCGGCTTATCTCCGAGAAGGCCACCACCGCCTCCCATAGGACTCTGAAGGTCCTGTCGGTCGGCTGCGCCATGGGGTTTGAGCCATATTCTCTATCGATGGCTCTAGCCGGAACTGCGCTGCCCGCCTTGGGCTGGGATATTTCCGTCTTTGCTTGCGACATCAGCGAGGAGTCGCTGAATAAAGCGAGAAACGCCATTTTTTCTCAGCAAGATCTTTATGTTTTAAACCCTAGCATGGCAAAGCGCTGGTTTAGACCTAGAGCCGCAGGCCGGCAGTTTAAGTCGGAATTGGCCCCTAAGGTGCAATTTTTCAAGGCCAATCCCAATGACCTCGTCAGCGGCCCTTTAGCTGATTTAATCGGCAGCTTCGACGTCGTCTTCGCAAGGGGACTCTCTTTCGATTGCCCCGATCGGCATGTAAGCTCCTTCGCCGGCGGACTATTGAGCTTACTCGCTCACGATGGATATTTGTTCACCGCTCCAGGAGAAATCTGGCCCGTAGGCAACAAAACCAGGTTGGAAGAAAGGGACGGCATAGCATATATTCACAAAAACGTCGAGAAAATAAAATCAAACATCTTCCATACTTCCAAGAACCCTCGCCGCAAACCTAAAGCCGCCCAGCAAACCGATATTGATTCGGCCCTCTTTCAGCGAAAGGCGGTCTTGGAAAAGAGATTTGCGGAGCTTTTAGATGAAGATCCGGATCAAGGCAGAGATGTCGTTTTAGAGATGTTGCAGCTGGAGCTTGAGCGAGGTTGCATGACGGTGGAAACGCTGAAGTTGATGGTTAAAGTGGAAAACCGACTTGATAGAAGTCAATGCGCCTTTTTCCTGGAGAGTTTTATGGAAGCCTGGGGAGGATCGGCGGATTAAGAAACGTCGTCCGTCTTTTGGGAGCGCCGCCTTTGGCGGCGACTGACCAAACCATAGCGATCTTTGATGACTCCTTTTCCATTGATATAACGAGAGCTAAATAAGCTTGAGGATAAGCATATCCTTGATCGGACGACGGAGCGAACCATTTTGCGGCTTCAATATAACTTTGGGCAACGCCGCACCGTTTTGATAAAGGGCGCCCAAGTTCGTTCGGTTATGGGCCAGAGCTTGATCAGCGGCTGACCTTTACCGCTTTACGGCTTGAGCGTCGCTTTGGGCAACGCCTTTTCCGTCTCGATAGACGTGCGAGGTTATATTGAGCAGCCTCCCAACCTTGCTCGGCAGCTAACCTGTACAACTTTTTTCGGCTTCAATGTCGTTTTGAGGAACGCCATTTCCATCCTCATAAAGAAGACTCAAGTTGTTTTGAGCCGTAAAGTCGCCTTTTTAGCTGCCTAACGCATATATTTTAAAGACTAAATGTAGTTTTTATCATCTAAATATATGCATTAAAGCAGAAAAAGTAAATTTATATCTTTATTTTGAGTGTTTAGCAAGCAATAATTGACAGCATTGCCAGTATTTTTTTGATAAACAAGCTAATATATGGCGATAAATGCAATATAATAGCGTAAAGCTTTGGATTAGATGTTGAAAGAATGGTTAAGCGTAATATTTTGATTTTTTTACTATTAATTTTGTCAATTTAAAACTGCTTGTTTTGGTGGTATTGTTGGACGAAAAGTGATAATCTGGCAACAGGGAGCGAGCATAAGATTCTGGCTGATAAGGTTAATTCTGGAAAAGGCTTTACCTCCGCCTATAGGTATCTCTGGAAGCTGTGACTACTGTGTTGAGATGAGCGTAACGACTTTTAGCGAAAGTATTGCTGGAGTCTTTGTTGGCTGGACTTATTTCGGCTTACACTTCGATCGTATCACTGGCTAGCTCTTTGACGTCATCAGAGGAGAACATTTCCATGATTACGCCTCATTTAAAATAACCCACCACAGGCCGTGAAGCCTGAGTGGATAGAGAAAAGATATAAGTACTTTTATATTTGTAAAGCAATATATATTTATAATTAAATGAACGACATCAATTTAATAGGCAAATCATATTTGAATTAAGTAATACAATGCTTTGATCGTAAAATAGTAAACTTATGAAAAGACACCGATTATATCTAGAAACAACAATTTTCAACTATTATTTCGATGATAAATATCCAGGTCATAGTTCCACAAAAAAATCTTTGAAAGCATAGGTCGAGGAATAAATGATGGTTATGCTTCTACTTATGTAGATTATGAATTAAAACTAGGCCTGAGCCAAAACGAAGTAATATGTTAGCGTTAATTAATAAATTTAATATTACAGTCTTACAATAGAATGATGAGATATTAGAACTTGCAAATCTCTACATTAAAGAGGCTATTATACCAGAAAAATTTCGTTATGATGCTTATCATATAGCTACTGCAACAGTACATGGCTTAGATTGCTTACTAACTTTTAATTTAAAGCATCTTAACAAAAAGAGAACAAAAGAAATGGTTTCATCAGTTAATTTTCGTGAAGGATACAAAAATATTTATATTTGCTTTCCCATAGAGGTGTTAGATCATGAAGACTAAGAATACTATAGAAGAGCAACTTGATGCTATCCGCATTGATTTTTATGAGAAGACTAAGAATATGTCTAACGCAGAAATAATTGCATTTCTTGAAAA
>JAISZP010000021.1 GCA_031269135.1 Deltaproteobacteria bacterium
ATGGTGAAGGTCTCAAGAAACTGTAAAATTACTATCAAAAAAATGAAAATATGTCAATACTTCTCTACCAAGATTCCAAGACTTCTCCAACAATTGCGCTTTTGACCTTAGGCCTTAAAGTTTGGTACCTCATTTGAACATAAATTCTATGCCCTAAATCAAACAGCTTTGCGGCCTCATAAGACGACACTTTTTATATTTTCTTTACTTCATTATCCCAAAAAAGACTAACGTCAATCATGCCCTGTTTTCGTCATCTATATTCATCATCTGTTTTCGTCATGTCGCCCTTCTTTCATCCAGCCATTTCATCTGGCTCTTCCATCTAGCCCTTATAAGTCGCACCCTGGAAATATCCTTTCACCTTCATATTTGTATTCTGCAAAACAAAAATTCATCTTCCAAAACACTCGAACGCTCTCGAAAGCATCGACTTTGCCGGAGTCGTCAGTTTCTCTTCAGCCTTACATGATAACGACAATCAAAGCTTAAAAACCTTTTTCTCACCGCTTTCGACTTGATTTTTCGTCTCGGCGTTTATGTCGGTAAAAAAATAGGGCCTACTGGAGCTAATAATTTCTAAAGTTCAATTGCCGGTTAATCGCAAGGCCCAGCGGTCAAACTCTTACAGAAAACTACTCTGGCAGTCCTCTGGGTCGTTAATGAGTCCAGCCGCCATCAACAACTCAACCACCACGCACATAGTCAACAGCTCCAAGCACTCGTAACTGACGAAGCGATTCGCCGATTGATCGAACAACAGCTTAATCTCCGCATCAAACTCATCATCCGCTTCAAAAAACTCCACCCTCACCGGCAACTTCGGCAGGCCAAAGTCCCAGGCCTGCGCTCCATTAGAGGAGATTCCCGCATAAGTCCCGCCGATCTTTTCGGCAGCTTGTTTAAATAAATCGTAGCGGTCCCCAAACTTATCGGAGAGGGGTTTAGAGAGTTTTTCGCTAGGACTGCCCGAGGTTACGCTAATTCCCGTCAACCTTCCAATAGGCACATACACTCCCATCAATTCGCCGCGTCCCGAAGAAGCCATCAGATGGGCGACGACGCTTTTGGCGTCGACTATCACCGATTTCCCGTCCGCTCCAGCAACTCCTTGGTTATCGACCAAGAGTTCTCGGCCAAGAAAGTTGACTGCGGCCCGGTTTTGGTCGTCAAGAGCAAAACCCAGGGCCTGAGCCTGGGCGGCGATGTTGATGTTTTTTAAGTTTTCCAACTGAGCTTGGCAGTAGTTCAAGCGGCTCTGGGTGGTTTTGGCTTTACTCATAATATCCCTTTTTTCGCAACCCTGTTTGAATTGAGAATGTCATAGTTCTTTGGTCTATCGATTTTATTGCGCATGATATCGCGCATTATATTATATGCCGCATGACATAGCGACATGATACGGCTTTCCGGCATGGCGTCCCTGCATGGCGTCCCTGCATGGCGATCAGCTTCGCTGTTGGTTTAGATATGTGGTTTAGCCATTGGCGTAACCAGGGGCGTCAGCGCCTTGCCGATTGACTGTTGGCGGAAGGCGCATATAGCGCAGTAGTGAATTGGCTTATTATAGAACAAGTTGAGAAAATCTTCGAGCCTGTATGCATGATAAATTTGAGTTCGCCAGGAGTTCTCGCAAAGAGCATTCATTCAATTTTTGCCGGTTTCGCCAAAGCTCCTTCCGCTGAACATCTGCGCGCCAACCGTCATCTTACCAAGCATCCTCTTGCCAAGCATCCTATCGCCAAACCCGCTCGCTAACGCTTGCCGACCGTCTTCCTGCCAAACCCTCTTGCTGAACATGCTTGCCGAACATCCCTTTGCAGACCGCAAAGACTCGCCCGCCAAACAAGACGAAACAAAATTAGTTGATTATGGATATAGACTCCCGCCCTCGCTGTGTCGGAAGACTTTCAAAGGGTCGTAAGGCTTAAGACTCTCAAAAAGTAGCCGATAGAATAGTCGATAGGTCGATAGGTCGATAGAATAGTCGAATCCTCAATATCAGCTCTCTAAAGCCTTTTACGCGAGCTTTCCCAGTGTCGATCTCGATTCCAACTATAACTACTGGCGGATAAACGATGATTATAGTATCATTGGTTCGTCGAATTTGAAACGAGAGGCTAAACCAAAGCAATTCCATGTCAACTTTAGGATACGACATAAGCAGATTTGAAGGGGAAATAACCGCCACACTTAGGGCAGTCGATCCTTACGGCCTTGTGCAAGCATCTGTGTTGGCCATGGGTTCGCTTTTGACTAGCCGAGAGGTTTCAAGACAGTATTGGGAATCATCTTGTTTATCGTTTGCCGGTTCGGAAAGAAAAGAACTTCTGGCTAGATTATGGACGGAGTTGCTCTACTATCTAAGCTCCGAACAGCTTAACTTGGTCAAAGCGATGGTGGTGGAGTTTTCTGAAACAAAATTGGTCGTCGAATGTTATTTTAGTTCCGAATTCACCCTCGGCGCCTTACTTTTGGGACCAGAATGGCTCAATGGGATTATAACCGTTCCTGTCTGCGAAGAGGTTAACGGCACTTGGACAGCCCGCATAATCTGGAAAAAGGATTCGGTTTGACTCATGCCTAAATTTAAACTCCCTCCGAAGCTTCCCTTCCACCGCTTGGGAGTGGCTGGATTGGGGCTTATCGGAGGTTCTCTGGCCAAGGCTTTTTCGCCTTTCGGCGGTTTGGAGATCTCGGTCTTCGACATTGACCCAGAGACGGTCAAAGAAGCTAAAAAGATAAGAAGCGTCGGTCGCGGCACTTGCGATCCGGACGAGTTCATCTCTTGGCCTTTGGATTTAGCCTACCTTTGCCTTCCGGTCAGAAAAAACATCGAACTTATAGAACGCATGGCCTCAAAAGGCGTCCAATACGCCGTCACCGACTCAGGCAGCACTAAAACCCCAGTCACTGAAGCGGCTCTCAAGGCCGGGCTGAACTTTTGCGGCGGACACCCCATAGCGGGAAGAGAGGTCGCCGGCTTTAAATTCTCTACACCCGATCTTATTCGAGGTTGCTTATTCGTCTTGACTCCCGACCCGCGTTTTGGTCCACGCCAAAAAGAATTGCTGGGCCGCCTTAAAAACTTTCATGAGCTTTTAGGTTGCAAGATCCGTATAATAACTCCGGCTCAGCACGACAAAATCTACGGTCTCATAAGCCACCTTCCCTACTTGTCTTCGTCCGCCTTGGCCGCGACGGCGCTGTTTAACGGCAGCGAAGACATCTTAAGCTGGGTTGGAACCGGTTTTAAAGATTCCACTCGTTTAGGCGCCTCCCCTACGCCTAAATGGGTCGAAGTGGCCATGGAAAACTCCGACAACTTGGTCGAGAACTTAGGCTCTTTAATCGAAGTGCTGACTCGCTTCAAAAATCTGATCGGCGCCAAAAATTCTCAGGAGCTTCTAGCCATGCTGAACGAAATATCCAGTTTCAGACGCAAGCTAGGCAAAGACAAAGCCGGCAAATGAGCCTCGTCTTACAAACCATTTAAATCAACCGGCTATTTTTAAAAACCTTACGAATTGCCTTGAAATTTCAGGCCGTTTAAAGTACACTCTAAAAACTTTGGAACCCTAACTAAGAACTAGTTTAGGAAACCAAGCAATGACGGGACGTGGCGCAGCCTGGTAGCGCACCTGAATGGGGTTCAGGGGGTCGCTGGTTCAAATCCAGTCGTCCCGACCAGTTAAAATCGCACCTTAATGTAGAGAAGTCCGAAAGCGCCTAAAAACAAGGCTTTCGGACTTTTTATT
>JAISZP010000037.1 GCA_031269135.1 Deltaproteobacteria bacterium
AGAACTTGACGTTCGAGCACCTGAGGAACGTCACCAAGGCCGCCTACGTCATGCCCGGCAAACCGGCTTTCGACCCGGCAAAAATCTGGGCCGGCTTTTAATTTCAACTAGCGCCGCCGTCTTTCGCCGAGGCCTGTCGCCGCCGATAAGGTCTTGGCGAAGGCGGACCGGACTAAATGACATCCAACTGGCGGCTGAAGACTTTCATTCCCGCTTCGCCGACTTTGGCCCTAAGCTTGAAATTTATTTGTACGGCCAATCATCTTTTCGTCAATCAGCTTCTCATTAGTGTCGCTTCACTTTTCTAAGGAGAAAATGTTGATAACCAATTTTTTAATTTTCGCGCCGGTCATTATGGGTCCTGGGTCCGTCAACGTCCTTGAGGCTCAGGCTAAGGCATTGGGCATTAAAAAGGCCATTCTTGTCTACGATAAAGGCATCGAGGCCGTAGGCATCGCCGAGAAAATCCGCAAACCGTTGCTTGCCGCCGGCGTGACCTTGGTCGAATATAACGGCGTCGTGCCTGATCCCACTGACGTGACCGTCGATGAAGCGGCTAAATTAGCCCGCGACAATGACGTCGACGCCGTCATCGGCGTGGGCGGCGGCAGCACCATGGATACCTGCAAGGGCGTCAACCTGCTGCTGACCAACCCCGGCAAAATCGCCGACTATTTCATCATTCCGCCCGTCATTCCCGGATCGAAGCCCGGCAAGAAAATGATCCTCATCCCCACCACCGCCGGCACAGGCAGCGAGTGCACAATCGCCGCCGTTTTCACCGATACCGTCAATAAGCGTAAGTGCGCCACCCGTAGCCCCGCAAACCAGGCCACTATCGCCATCATCGACCCGGATCTTTCTTCCGGCATGCCGCCGCGCCTCACCGCCAGCACCGGTATGGACGCCTTGGCTCATGCCGTCGAATCCATAACCATCATTCCCCCGCGTTGGAACATCATTTCCGAACTCTTCTCCATCAAAGCCATCCAAGATTTAGTCAAATATCTCCCCATCGCCGTAAACGACGGGAAAAATATTGAAGCCCGCGAAAAATGCGCGGTGGCTTCCATGTTGGCCGGTTCGGCTTTCGCCAACACTCTGGTTCACCTCGGCCACGCTTTCGGTCACTCCATCGGCGCCAAACTCCATATGCCCCACGGCGAATGCTGCGGCGTCACTCTAGCCCACGCCATGGATTATGTCGCCGACGCCGTTCCCGACAAGGTCAAATTGGTAGGCGAAACCATGGGCCTGACTTTTGAGCCGGGAGCGACTGCGGCCGTCATCGGCAGAAAGACCGCCGAAAGAATCTTGGCCTTCCAGAAAGAGATTAAACTGCCCACCCTTAAAGATTTTGGCGCTTCACGCGAAGATGTCGTGGCTGCTTCGGAATTGGTCCCTGGCGACAGCGTTTTCCGCCATTCGCCCAAACCCATTGAGATGGATAAAATCAAAGAGATTCTCGGCAAAATTTATGATGGCGTTTTTTAGCCGTTGTCGGGAGCGGGTCGTTTTTTTGACTGCGCCAGGCCATTGCTGAAAGCTGCTATTAGCTTCGTTGTTTCGATCTGTTTCAATCTGGTTCGTTAAGTGTCTTAATGCTCTAGCCATTCTTCAACTGCCCCCCGTTTCGGCGGGGCGCGGAACAAACTTGACCTTCGGTCAAAGAAGGGATCATTTATGAGTGAAGTGAAAAAATTTAGAGGCAACATCGTTGCGGGCGCCTGTTTTTTTATTATGTTCATGCATTTGGGGGCTATCGGCTCAATAGGCGTCTTTCTTTCACCTATCGCCGAAGGCAACGGTTGGAAGGTTGGCGATGTGGCCATATTGATAACTTGGGCCACAGCCACTGCGGCTATCGTCGGATTTGTCGCCGCCGCCCCGATCATTAAGGCGCTGACTCCAAAATGGAGCTTATTCGTTTCCACTATTTTGTGTGCCGGCCATTATTATTGGCTATCCGTCGGCACGCACCTGATTGAATACTATCTGGCGGCTGCAATCGCTGGTTTGGTCATCGCTCTGGGCACCAGCGCGGCTGTGGGCAACATCATCGGACAATGGTTCATCGCCAAACGAGCCTCCATGATCGGCTTGGTGTTCGGCGGCGCGGCTTTCGGCACAGCTGTTTGGCAGTCTGTCGGCGGCATTCTCATTAAAACCTACGGCTATCGCAGCACCTATGCCATCATGGGAACGGTGCTTTTGATAGTGGCGCTTTTGGCGAATCTTCTTTTCATCACCACCCCCGATAAGGTGGGCCAAAAAGCATTGGGCGCGGATCAAGCGGCAGATAAAGCCGCAGCGCCTGGAAAACCAGCTCAAAGCGCTGTCGTCGAAGGTCTGACTTTAAAAGAGTCGTTGCGGACCACTTCCTTTTATCTGCTGTTCATAGGAGTGCTCTTAGTCGCCGGCGCTTGGACCGGCTGCAAGTCTTATCTGGCGCCGATTCTTAGAGGGGAATACGGCATGGACTACAACATGTCGTCGCAGTATACCTCCATCATGAACCTTGTGGCTGCGGCCACAGTCATTATCGGCGGCTTCATAGCGCAAAAGCTCGGCAATAAAGTTTACCTATGCTTTCTTGTTGGATTGATGTCTATAGGCGCTATAGTCATTTTGATGAACCCGGGCACCATCAGCATCGCCGTTCTCATTCTCGCCCTAATACTTTTAGCTTGGGGCAACCCCAGCCAGTCGGCGATGCCTCCCACAGTCACCACTCAGGCGTTCGGCAACAAAGAATACGGCAAAATCATGGTTTACTTATTGAGCGCCGTTTACATCGGCCAAGCAATTTTGCCGATTTTGGTCAAAATCATTCTTGCCAGAGGCTATAGCCTACACGATACTTTCTATTTCTTCCTCGGCGCTGGGTTGATAGGTCTAGTTCTGATGATTTTAGGCATGCAAGCTTCCCCATTGAGGAATGTAAAAACCGCTTAAATAGGAAATTCGCGCTGATTCATCAAAGCGTTCCTTTTTCGCTTCACCCGTTGATCCATGTCATAGTGGGTCGACGGGTGAATTTTTTTCATCGTTGAACACTGGAGCGGGGCGACGAAGTTCGTCGTCGCCTTGCCTTGGCGTCGGTCGGTTTGGTGTTTGATTTGTTCTTCCAGTCGGCGCTTGCTCCGCCCATATCCCAAAGTTTGTCCCAAAATTTGTCCCAAAGTTTGAGCCAGAGTTTGTCCCAGAATTTGAGCCATATTCCAAAGTCCGTCGCCCTGTCGTTCCAAGCCGGAAACATGAGATTGGGGGCTATGGCGGTCGAAAGGCAAGCTTGCGGTCGAGAATCCTGTTTCGTTTATTATTCTACGAGCAATCAAGT
>JAISZP010000050.1 GCA_031269135.1 Deltaproteobacteria bacterium
AACTCGTTGATGATTACGGTGATGTGGCAAGTGCGCTTCAAAATCGGTTTGGCCCGTCCGTGAGCGCAGGGATGATAGCGCTTGAGCATAGAGCCGCGATCGACGAAAATTTTGTCGACCACCATCCTATCGACGTTTTTCTCGAAATTGTTGGACGCGTTGGCGCTTGCCGAATGGAGCACCTTATAGATGAGAGCCGCTGATTTGTTTGGGCTGAAGCGAAGCAGATCCAAGGCCTGCTGCACCTGGAGCCCTATGACGTTTCTAGCCATGATCCTGACTTTATCAGGAGGCATGCGCAAAAATTTGCCTACAGCCCGAATGTTGACGGTGTCTTTTTCTCTTTTTTCTTTTGCCATCGTTTTACGCCTCCGGAAAAAGGGCTTTACTTTTTGGTTTTCTTGACCTTCTTGTCAGCGGCATGGCTGTAGAAGGTTCTAGTAGGAGAAAACTCGCCCAGCTTGTGGCCTACCATGTTTTCCGTGACGAAAACCGGAATGAACTTTTTGCCGTTATGAACGGCAAACGTCAGACCAACCATATCGGGGAGGATGGTCGAACGACGGCTCCAGGTCTTGATGACTCGGCGGTCGCCGGCGGCGACAGCCGCCGCGGTCTTTTCCAAGACATGTCCGTCTACGAATGGTCCTTTTTTTATGCTGCGGGGCATAAGCTATCCTTACTGCCTATTATGTTTCTACTTCTTGTTGCGTCTCTTGACGATGAACTTGTCGGAGGGCTTGCTCTTCTTACGGGTCTTATAGCCTTTGGTCGGCATACCCCAGGGAGAAACAGGGTGACGACCGCCGCTGCTGCGCCCTTCGCCGCCGCCCAACGGGTGGTCGACAGGGTTCATGGCCACGCCGCGCACATGAGGTCTGCGGCCCAAGTAGCGAGTTCGTCCGGCCTTGCCCAAAGAAACGCTGTTGTGATCGCTGTTTCCGACTTGCCCGATGGTGGCTTTGCAGACGGCCAAGACTTTGCGCATCTCTCCGCTGGGGAGCTTCAACAAAGCGTAGGCGTCTTCCCTAGCCATGAGCTGAGCTGAATTTCCGGCGCCCCTGGCTAGCTGTCCGCCTTTTCCGGGCTTGAGCTCGACGTTGTGAACCAAAGTTCCCAATGGGATGAACTTAAGGCTCAGGGAGTTTCCCGGCTTGATGTCGGCGGTGTCGCCGGCCACCACCGTATCGCCGACCGAAAGGTGCAAAGGGGCCAATATGTAGCGCTTTTCGCCGTCCACATAGTGCAGCAGAGCGATTCTGGCGCCGCGGTTGGGATCGTATTCGATGGTGGCGACCTTGGCCGGAACATCAAGTTTGTTGCGCTTAAAGTCTATCAGTCGATATTGACGCTTATGCCCGCCGCCTCTGAACCTGACGGTGATCCTGCCTAGATTGTTGCGTCCTCCGGTGGAGTGTTTGGAAACGACCAGGCTTTTTTCCGGGGTAGAGCGGGTAATCTCTTCAAAAGTCGGATACGACTGAGCCCGACGCCCCGGTGAGGTGGGCTTTACTTCTTTGATAGGCATGCTCTAATTCCTTGCAATCACTTGAGGTGAGCGCGAACAAAAATCATTCATAAGTGCGGCGATCGATCGACGTCTGGGTAAGACTCGACGGCATAAGCAAGACGACGCCATAAGCAAGACTGAAATCAATCAAGATCCCGAATAGTGTAGTCGGGCACCAAAGTCACGACCGCCTTTTTCCATTCTCTCGTAAAGCCGCTCGTGCGGCCTTTGCGTTTCGGTTTGCCGGGAACGATCTGGGTGGTGATTTTCTTTATCTTGTTTTTCTCTATCGAAAAAGCGGATTCCAGGGCTTTTCTTATCTCTATCTTATTGGCGTCCATCGCCACTTCAAAAGTGCGTCTGTTGGCGACGTTCTTCCGTTTCTTTTTATCTTCGGCTGAAGCGTCGGAATCGGAATCGGAATCCGACATGTCGGTTCCCAGCGAACTCTTCTCGCTGATGACCGGTCCATAAATTATGCGGTAATTGTCTCTCATGATAACCTCGCCTCAATCGCCGGGACGCTCTCGCGAAGAAGCACCAGCACCTTATGGTTGAGAATGTCGTAACAATTCAGTCCCTCGACCCTCAACACCTTCACGCCTGGTATGTTGCGGCTCGACAGCTCGACGTTGCGGTCGCTTTGAGGCGTGACGAACAAAGCCTCATAGATGTTCAAGCTGTCCAAATGGCCGGCGAAGACTTTAGTCTTGACCTCATCCAAGCTCAGAGAGTCCAACACCAAAAGCTCATTTTCCCGCAGTTTGGCCGACAAGACTATTCTTAAGGCTTCTTTGCGGATCTTGGCTGGCGGACGCCAGCTGAAATCACGGGGCTTGGGACCGAAAATCGTTCCGCCGCCCTTCCACAACGGGGAGCGTCTGGTGCCGGCCCTGGCCCGACCGGTTTTTTTCTGACTATAGGGCTTGCGGTTCGAATAGGCCAGTTCCGCCCGAGTTTTCGTGCAGGCGGTGCCCGCTCTTCTGGAGTGGAGCTGAGCCGTCACGACCTCGTGAACCAGGTGCACCCTTGGTCTAACGTCATATATGGAATCGGAAAGAGAAATCTCTCCGACTTTTTCATTTTTAAGATTTACCACGTCTATAATGGGCATTTTAATCTCCGTAAGGCGATTTCCAATTTAGGGCACGAGACTTGTCTGCTTAAAAGAATTTTCCCGACCGCTTAAGAGCTCGTCAGTTTTTCCTCATCAGCACCAAGCCGCCATTGGGTCCGGGGACTGCCCCTTTAACTAAGATCACCCCGTATTCAGGCCGAACGTCGACCACTTCGAGGTTTTTCACCGTGACTTTGCTGGCCCCGTAATGACCGGCCATCTTTTTCCCTGGAAAGACCCTGCTGGGGTCGGCGGCGCAGCCTATGGAACCCGCGCTTCTGGGAGTAAGGCAGCCGTGGGTCGCCCGACCGCCGCCGAAGCCGTGCCGTTTCATCACTCCGCCGAATCCCCGTCCCTTGCTGGTCCCGGTGACCGAGATCTTTTCCCCAGGGGTAAAGATGTCCAAGCTCACCACCTGGCCTAAGACCAGGTCTTTGGAGCGAGCCTTGAACTCTTTGAGGATCTTGAAGGATTTGCCGACATAGTCGGCTTTGGAGGCATGCCCTAATTCCGGCTTGGTGGGGTGCTTTTTCTGGCCGTAACCAAGCTGAATAGCTTCGTAGCCGTCGGTTTCCTTGGTTTTGATCTGGGCGATCCTGGCCGGACCGGCCTCGATGACCGTGACTGGGATGGAAGTTCCTTCGGAGTGGAACAGACGGGTCATTCCAAGTTTTTTTCCGATAAGTCCGTTGCTCACAGCTTCAACTCCACATGCACTCCGCCGGAGAGTTCAAGCTTCATAAGAGCTTCCACCGTCTGCGGAGTCGGTTCGAGAATGTCTAAAAGCCTTTTATGGGTGCGCACCTCAAAATGCTCCCGACTCTTCTTGTCTACGTGCGGACTTCTCAAAACGCAAGTCCGTCCGATGGTGGTAGGCAAAGGCACGGGACCAGCCACCCTGGCCCCGGTGCGTCTAGCCGTATCGACTATCTCTTGTGTAGAGCGATCTAACAGTTTATGGTCATAAGCTCTTAGACGAATGCGGATTTTTTGATTGTTAAGCTGCATGACTTTATTAACCTATCTGATTGAAGTCAGAAAAATCTCCCGGGCGACGATCCCAACCGCGAAAGACTGAAGATCCGTAGTTGTTCAAAGATCCGTTGCAATTCGGCGATCCGTGGTTGTTCACCGATCCGTGGTTGTTCAAAGATCCGTGGTTGTTCAAAGATCCGTAGTTGTTCAAAGATCCGTAGTTGTTCAATGAACCTTTACTCGATGATCTCCGAGATGACGCCGGCGCCCACGGTGCGTCCGCCCTCGCGAATAGCGAAGCGCAGCTCTTTTTCCATGGCGATCGGCATGATCAAAGTGACGGTGAAGGTCACATTGTCGCCGGGCATGACCATCTCGACGCCTTCCGGAAGGGTGACCACGCCTGTGACGTCGGTGGTTCTGA
>JAISZP010000126.1 GCA_031269135.1 Deltaproteobacteria bacterium
GAGGGTTTTGCCCCGATCGTCCAACAGAACCAAATGATCCCTTTCGGTGACGGTCTTGCCGAGATCTTTGAGTTCGTAGCCGAGCATCTGGGCGCAGTTGGGGCTGTATTCCACGTCCATGCTGACGAGGTTGCAGTCGAAAATGCCGACGTTGGCCGCGTCCATGACGGCCGAGAGGCGCTTTTGTTCGTGAGCCAGGGCTTTGGAGGCCTGCTCTTTGGCGAACAAGGCGTCCGTCAGAGCCAAACGGGCCAATCGATTGTTGTGAATGTCGCTGACCAGCCCGGCGATGACGACTGTCCCGTCTTGGGCGCCGCGATCGATCAGACCGCATGTGAAATTCATCCAACGGTACTCGTGCCGGGCATGACTCCACAGGCGCTGTTCAAATTCGCAGTAGTCGTCTCTCGCCTGGAGCAAATCGTCCAAAAGACTTAAAAAGACCTTGACTTCATCCGGGTGAACAAAAAGACCGATGAAGTCCCTCAAACCTACGGTGGAGTCGATAGTTCCGTCGCCCAACAACTGCATAAAACTCTCGTTTACCGTCACCATGCCGCTTTCAGGATCGTCAGGGTTCATTTTCAGTTCCCAGATCCCTATGCCGCTTAAAAAGAAGTTTTTAGCCAAGTTGTCGATGGTTAACATAGAACTTGTTTTCTTTCCTCCAACATATTCCAACATGAGTCTTTTTTTGCGAAATTCGCCTATCGGACATAAAAATGAACGCGGTTTTTCGGGTCAGGCGATAACCCGTCGGCGCTTTATCGAAAAGGACGTTTTTGTGTTCCTTGTTGAGCCTATATTACGATCGCAAATGAAAAATGTCCACTATTAGAAAAATATCGTCATCTTTCTTTTCTCAAAGACGAAATTTTCTATCTCAGAGCCTTTTTTGGCTTGAAAATTTTACGCTTGATCCACTTGAGGCAGCAATGTTTGGATCACGTCGAAACCGCCGGCCCAAAAATCGTCGTCGAGCGGTCCCAAACCGGCTGAAGCTATGATGTCTTCAGGACTGGCCGAGCCGCCCTTGGACAAAAGCGACGTCAGTTTCGGCACGAAATCGGCGCCTTGCCGCAGATAGATTTTCCAGAGGCTGTAGACCAGAAGCTGCCCAAAGCTATAAGCGTAGACGTAAAAGGGAGAATGGAAAAAGTGGGGGATGCT
The DNA here is from genome assembly GCA_031269135.1 of Deltaproteobacteria bacterium. Classification (GTDB taxonomy): domain Bacteria; phylum Desulfobacterota; class Desulfarculia; order Adiutricales; family Adiutricaceae; genus JAISZP01. Next base: position 1,171 of record JAISZP010000126.1, read on the forward strand.
GACCCACTCCCAGCGAAACTCTTCGGAGAGCTGCACGCTGTCGCCGAACTGCTCAGCCAAGTTTTGAAGATAGGCGTCCGAGAGTTCGTCGGCGGTGGCGCCGCGAGAGATCATGTCGTGCGCCTGAACCTCGAAGAGAGCGAAGCCGGCCTGCCTGCCGACGGTCGCATAGGCGTCGTCCAAGATGTGGAAAGCCAAATCTTCCTTGTGGGCGGCGTCCGCCGCGGTATCCATAAGGCGCTTGGCCAACAGCATCTCGGCGAAGGTCGAGGCGGTCTCGGCCAGGGGGAGGGAGCTATGGAAATGGAAGAAATTTTGGCCGCAGGCCAGTTGCGAGTGGACGGCGTGTCCCAACTCGTGGGCCAGAGTGAACATGTCCTGACGCCGCCCGTTATAGTTCATCAGCACCCAGGGGATCTCCTTGGGAACCGTGGACGCGCAAAAAGCTCCGCTCTGCTTGCCTTCTTTTTGCAGGGCGCTTAAGTGTTTGGCCTTCGGCACATTCAAGGCCAAAGAGGCGAACTTGGGGTCGAAATCGACGAAGGCGGCCTCAACCTCTCCGAGACCTTCCGAAAAACTGTAGGATCCCGGCGCCTCGACCAAAGGCGCGTAAAGGTCGTAACGCCTCAAGGTTTTTAAACCTAACCGTTTGGCCTTGAGTTTGAAGTACTCGCCGAAGACCTGGGAGCTTTTGCTGCGGCAGACCCTCAACAAGCTGTCCACCGTTTCTTGGCGCAGGTCGTTTCTCTTGTTGCGCGCGGATTGCGGACTTGGATAGCGGCGAAGCGTCATCTCTTCAATAGCCCAGTCCCTAACCAAGCTCTGGTAGATCTGCCCTAAGACGGGACCATCTTGCCCGAAAACTCTATGGAGTTCCTGATACGCCCCCGAGCGCTCTTGGGGATTATGGCTTCTGACGTAAACCATAAGTTCTTCCCGAGAGACGCTTTTCCCCGGAGAAACGTCCGCGAAATCGGTTTTAAATTTATAACTGTTGGTAATGGTGTCGTAGAGCTTGACTAACGCCTGGGAACCTGTGACGTTTTTCAAGTTTATTATTTTCTCTTCGGCTTCGCTTAGGGTGTGGTCCTTAAAAGCCCTGATCCGATTGAGCCAATAGCTGTAGTCGGGAGCATGAGAGATCATCTGCTGAGCAGTCTCTTGCGGCAATTGCTTAAACCACAGATCTAAAAAAAGAAAGCTGTTGTCCAATAAAGCCAACTTTTCGTCGATGGAAGCCAAAAAGCTCTGAGCCTTTTGATCTGAAGTGTCTTGAGAAAAATTAAGAGCGGCGAAACAGCCGAGGCGTTCCGCCATCATTGAAGTCTCCTCTAAATCCGATAAAAAAGCTAAAAATTCTTCCTTATCCAGACCTTCGCCCGGGATCAGTCTTTCCCGCTTTTCCACAAAAGCCGCCCGCTTTTTTTCAATAAGCTCGAGATCCCTATAAAGCTGTTCGGACCCTAAAACGTAAAGCTGGTCCAAATCCCAGTGGGGGGAATCGTCGAAGGGCGGCGAATTATCGTTTGTCGTCATGACGCCTCTTGATTGTCGTGAAATTGAATCGAAGTCGACCGTAAGCTTCAGCCTGACGGCTCTAATGGTGCATCTATAATAGCTCAATTACGAACATCAGCTTTGAACCGCATCAAACTCAGCTGAAGCCGCAACTTTAGATTGATGTTCAAAAAGAGAGGGTGAGAATCTAAAACAGACCGCTAACGCGAGCATCCGGGAGCTTCCGCCTAAGCATCGCCCGCGCCGCCATGAGCGTAGTCGACAGGAGCGTAGTCTGCCTGGTCAAGCCCTGAACTTGGAAGCCCAGGGAGCCTTCCTTCAGCCGCCTTCCTTCAGGACGCCTTACCTCATGACGCTTTCTCCCAGGACGCTTTCCCTCAGGACGCTCTCTCCCAGGACGCTTTCCCCCAGCCGTTTTCCCTCAGCCGTTTTCCCTCAGGACGACTTCAATAGCTGGCGAGGCGCAACAATCAAGAGCCAGGACGTCGCCGTCATGTTAAGCGCAAGTCGCGCCAAAAACAGCGTTAACGCGAGCTGTTCAACATTCCTTGGAAGGGAAAACGCCTATCTGTAAAATTATCTATAATTATAAGCTGTCTAATTTATATTAGCTAATTTATATTAGCTGATATAAATTCTCTAATATAAACTCAATAATATAAACTCGCTCGCTCAATCCTTACATTTTAGGAGATGCCGAAATAGTGGAGCGCTACCCGTCTAATCGATATGCGGCGTCATGGTTTACGTAGTCATGGTTTACTTAGTCATGGTTTACTTAGCCTTGGAGCAAACCCAAACGTTCAATCGCACAAGAGCGGCTATGAACAACATCTAAACCCAGCAAAAAGCTTAGAGTCGTTTTTTGTGCGAGGTATCGTAATTACTAGTGTTTAAGCGCATTTAATCGCCTTTGTCGGCTATAATACGCAAAAAACTTCACTATTATAGCATAGGCGCTCGCCATATGGGATAGGATCCGGCCTTTCATGACGCACAGCGGCTGAGATTTTTTCAGTAAAAAAACCTTGGTTGTTGGCCAAGGTTTTATCGGAAAGCGAAAAAATCAAAGAGCTTGCATTCAATTATGCATTCAATTATGTATTGATTTATGACGCTATGATAAAATCATAGCAATCAAAAACAGCGTAAAAACAGAGCAAACACCATCAGCAGCATTTCTTTTAAGAATTTTAATGATGATTATCCGCCTCCAGCATAAATTTTTGCGTCTTTATGCTATCGAGCGATCGGACATCTTGCGAGCAATTGCCCAGCTCGATAGTTTTCAGCCCTAATTTACGGGAACTGCCGAATGTCCTTAAGGCCAGAAGCCAGGTAATCCCCCGCGCTGGGAGCATAAGATGCAGTCGGCGGGAGGGCCTTAGCCGACGAAGCTACAGTGTAGCGGGCGATCGGTTCGATGCAGCGTATGTGGTAGAGTCGTCTCTGCTGAACATAAGAAGCGCAGTCGGCCCTTCGGATTATCCTGGAAGGATCCTCGCGCCAAGCTTGTTTGGCCCAATACCAGCGATTGACGTTGGTTCCTGCTTTGGGGTTGACGCTTGAGGCCGGTTTGGCGGTTGGTTTGGGAGCGTCGGCGTTGTCGGCAACCGTAGGAGTGGGCGCAGTCGGTCTTTTAGCCGGGCTATTAGCCGAGCCGGCGGAACTCTCTTTCGGGGCATTCCCATCCGCCAGCTCTATCATGGCCTCACCTGGTTTGGCAGGCACGGTAGTCGAGCTGGGTTCTCCGGGAAGGTTCTTTAAGGTCGGATCTCGCTCAGGAGCTGAATCATCGACGGTTCCCGGGCTTGTCGGCAGATCGGAAAACAGCGTCGTCAAGTCTTCAGTCTGACCTTGGAGAGGATCGCCTCCAAGGTCGCCGTTTTTTTGCGGATCTAGAAATCTGGCGGCAGGATCTTGTCCGCTTTGCGGGGGCTGAGCTTGGTTATAATTTGGGTCAGGATAGGTTCCGCTGCCAGGTTTGTCGAAATCTAAATCATTAAATTGAAAGTCGCTTCCTTGTTGAGCCCAAGTTTGGGTGACTGACAGTAAAAACGCCAACACAACCGCCAAAAGGAATTTTTTCATACAACACCGAATTTTTGCCAGGTTGGACCCTATATTGTCATAATTTAGAGACAACTATAACAAAATGGGTCTAATTATCACTTGATTGGAGAGCCCCAGTCAAAGGAGCGGCTAGTCAACACATTTTAAATTAATCACAACTAGATGTCAAATATATTTTTTATATAGCCTTAATCAAGATTAAGACTGAAGTAGCCCTCTAATATCATTGATTTTGTGCGCTAACTTTTGACTTTATCGGAACTTAAGTTTACTAAGCTGCCTTGCAATAATGATTAACTCCCCCTGTTTCATCTATCCAGCAAATTATAGCCGTTAGGCTACTCGCTTGAGAATGAATGTTAGTCTTTTAAGTTTAAGCAAATTTAATTGTCTAACCTGATGAGGGTAATAGTAAGCATTTATGTATAAGCTTTTTGAAGCTTGCCGGAGCATTTTAGAGGCTTGCTGGAAGCTTGTTGGAGCCTTATTAGACGCTTGCTACAGCATTTTAGAGGTTTGTTGGAAGCTTGCCGGAGCAATAATAGACTCTTGCCGGACTATTGCCGGACTAGTGTTAGACGCTTATTGGAAGCTAAAGACTAAATCAGCGATCGACGGCAGGTCATCGGCAGCCGACGCCTGGCGTAGTCATCGTCAAGC
>JAISZP010000133.1 GCA_031269135.1 Deltaproteobacteria bacterium
TTCCGGCTGGCGTTTCAGATCTAATTACTCCGAGGCTCAAAACGACCTCTCTGAGGGTTTTTCTTCAAGCCAAAGCGGGCAATCGCCTTCTGATCACGCAAATTATCCTAGCCACGAAAATATCGCCGACCTCGATGGTATCATCGGCTCCAATAATATTATCGGCTCCAATGAAATCAACGACCCCAATAATATTATCGGCCCATCGGCAAACCCGCTGCAAGACGGACAGAGACCCTTTATAAGACCTCAGAGCGGTCAAGAGTTTTCCCAGGGAGCTAATCTAGAATCTAATCAAGGATCTAATCTGGAATCTCGCCATGGAACTCGTCAGAGCGGAGACGCGCCTGTCGATGAGCTTTCGACAAATTCCAAATCCCCGAATTGGGTAAATGAGATCTTAGACTCCCTTCCCAAAGAAGCGGGTTTAAATGAAGCTCTGTCCGCTTTAGAAGAGGCCCTGCTTAGAAAGGCCATGTCCTTGGGCGGACAGGTTCAGAGCCGAGCCGCCGACCTGTTGGGCTTACGGCGCAATAGCTTTAAGTACAAATGGGATACGTATTCCCAAGTTCCGCCTAGCGCCCTTTCGGAAATAGTAATGGAATTCGCGCCGGAACAGGGAGATCTGGTGTCCTTGTCGGCCAGTCTTGAAGAGGAAATGCTCAGAAGAGCTTTAGTTCAAGCCAGAGGATCGCAGGCGCAGGCGGCGGACATCCTTGGCCTTAAACGAAGCGTCCTGCCGTATAAGCTTAAGAAGTTTCCCGCCTTATCTTCAGGCGGCTGATTAAAGAACGCGCCTATGGCTGCAAGCAGGTCAGTTTTTCAACCCGCCTATCGGATTCAACTCCTCCGCATAATAACCATACATGGCGCCTAGCGAAGGCGCCGCCCCGAAGTCATGAAATGCGGCGCCGTATTTCATGGCAAACCTCAGCCTAATAAAAAATCAGTATTGTCTGATGCCGTAATCTACAAAAAGATCGCCAAAATCCGAAAAATCGGAACGGTGACTATCGTCATCAGAGTGCTTATCGAAACCAAGAGAACCGCATAGGAAAGATCCGAGCGGTAATATCCGGCGAGTATCGAGCAGGAAACCAAAACCGGCAGCGAAGATTGAATCATGAAGACCTGACGCATGAGCGTCGGCAGAGTGAAGGCGCTGCATATGACGAGAGTGATGATGGGACAGATCAAAAAGCGTCCCAAAAGAGCCAGGCTGATGTCCTTTTCAAAGCCGAAGCTGCGAAAATCCATACTCGTCAAGTTTAAGGCGATGTAGATGATGGCCAGCGGCGTCGTTAAATTTCCGATGGAGCTGGATGCCGCTTTAATGAACACAGGCACCGGGATCTCGAAGATTATGACCAAAACGCCTATGAAAAAGCCGAACAACGGCGGCGGAAAGATGCGTTTAAGCGTCCCCCAGCTGAGGATGGAGACGGTTTTGCCTGGAACGTCCAAACTCATGATGTAGTTGCCGAGGGTCCAAAAGAAAAACGAGTTGGCTATGAAATAAGCTATCACGTTGGCGAGAGCCGCCTCTCCGAATAGGGCCATGTTTACTGGCAAACCTATGAACATGGTGTTGGAGAAGGTGAAAGAGACGCAAAATATGCCGCGACGGGTCTTTTTGACCTTGCCTAATCTGTAGACCAATATCGAAACCGTAAAGACGACGACCATGGATATCATGACCGCGAAGGAACCTTTGAACAAGCCCAGCAGATCTTCTCTTTTGACGGCCTCGACGGTATTGATGAAAAGGTAAAAAGGAAGAGTCGCCCCTATGACGAAGACGGGAATGAAATCTTTAACCTGCTGGTTGACCCAGCCCTTTCGGTCGATATAAAAACCGACCGAGCCGATAAGCAATAGCGTCAAAACGCTTCCAATCGCTTGCTTGAGCACTTCTTCCAATTTTGCGACCTTCTTTGTCGGCTGAGACTGCTTCAGCCTGATGAAACCGGGCGCCGGGTTTTCCGGCCCGTCGGTTTGGAGAGCGGGAGAAAACGCCGGACTTGAACTGTGTTTACGTTTGGACTGTGGTTATGTTTGGACTGTGTTTATGCGTGTCGGAAATATGTTTATGTTGGTTAGAAGCAGCTACAGGAGCCGTAAATCTCACCAAACATGAACCTTAACATGCATGAATCTTAAAAAGAATAAATCTTAAAAGCATGAATCTTAAAAGCTTGAATCTTAAAAAGCTTAATCTTAACAGTCATGAATCTTAACAATCATGATTTCCCGGACCCGCGACCCTTCCGCGACCGGTTAGCTGATGACGATACCATAAATTTAACGACAGCTACAGGGGCCTTTCGTTTTTCCAAAAAAAGCGGCGTCGACAGTCTCAATAAAAGCTTAAAAATAGAGGGCGATGAACAAACGACTCCGCTCTTCAGAGAGACTAAAAGCCTGCCAATTTTATTCCGCGCCGCAATTCCTTGTCAACTTAACCTGTCCCTTCACAAATCTCTAAACCGAACTTTAATTTTGTTGATATTTTAGTTCAGATAAAGTTCGTAAAAAAATTTTAGTAATTACATGCTTAATATAATATTGTTAGAATCACAGAACTAAGCAGAATTAAGCCTAAAGTATTTATGTTTTTTCAAAAAAAGTCGATAAGTTTAAAAGGAGAGGCATAAGTTAGCGGTCGTGTGTCTTTTCTCCCCAGAACAGATTAGCCGCATCCGACGGTTATTTGGCGAAGTCGGACGCCGGAGAGGAGAAAAAGTCGCATTGGAGAGCTTTATTTTCGATGCGATCATTTATCGGCAAGGATGCCGAGATCAGCTCCCCGTCAGGGGACATGTTTCACGGAGGAAAACATGGGTATGGTAAATGACTACGAGTTGACGGCGAGTTGTTTAGCCGGCGGCTTAGGCGGTACCAGTAAGCGCCTTGATCGAACAATCGAGCGCATACAAACCATCTGCCCAGTTAGCGCCCAGAAAAACCTGGATTTGGTTCAACCAGGTTGTCGCAGTCCTTCCTACGTCACAGCCATTTCACAGGCTTTGAACGATCTCACCGATGCTTGGCAAGGCTTGATGCTTCGCCCGGCAAAGTTCAAGGAAACGGAACGATTGTTTTTGTTGCTTAAAGACAAAACATTGGAAATTTTGGCCAACAACCCGGCCTTATGGTCGGATTCTCATCGCCTAGCCCAATGTCTCAATGAGCTAACGCTGGATCATGGTCAGATGAAACCGGTGCTCCGCCCATAGGGAGCCGGTTCTTTTCCCAGGCCATCCGCTCGTCTGATAAGCCTTTGGGTATTTTGTCAAGATAAACCAAGACTTGAGACTTGAACCATCTTAACGTCTTACTCACAATCCGGTCCGGCCCAAGACGATGGTCTTGGGCCGGATCGGTTTTAGGGCAGCATTAAAATATCCTGAAAAATGTCCTGAGCCGAATGAAAAGCATCGGAAAGCCTGAAGCGTACTCACATAATCATAACCACGCCCCAAAATTCTCCCCTAAAACACAACCCAAAAATATACCCAAACAGACACTCAAAGAACGCAGCCCCAAAATACACCTAAAAAACACACCCCCAAAATATGCAAATGCCCAATTTCC
>JAISZP010000138.1 GCA_031269135.1 Deltaproteobacteria bacterium
TTATCCCCATAGATATCAAGAATAATCTGCGATTTTACACGGATATCGTCAGGACGATGGTAAACTGAAATTGCCAGCTTAGGCCGCAAGTTTTTTAAAGTTTTGGCGGCTCCTTTAAGAGCATCCCTTTCCGCGCCTTCAATGTCCATTTTAATAAAATTCACACTCTGCAAACCGGATGATTCTACAAAATTATCGATCGTTGTTATTGCGGCAGTGGAGGATTTCGCGTTGAAACTCATCGTTATCTCTGCCTCCGCGCAACCCAATCCCGCATTCTCCGGCAGGACAGCCGAAAAGTTTTCAACATTGAGCTTCAACTGAGAAAAGAAATATCCGTGCGGTTCAAACGTGAAGACCTTTCCAGAATCGCCGCAAAACCGGCTAAAATAAACGACCGTTTCACCAAAGAATTATAAAGACCCGACATAAACACCAAATATCGGTGTCGTAGTAAAAATGAAATTCGTTGGTTCAACGTCGGCCCGGGCATTGCAGCCTTGAATAAAAGCATTGCCGATTTTAGGAATAATACGAGATTGTGGATTTAATTATTGTACATCCAATAGCTGCGAACATATTTGCATGCCGCATTTTTACAGACTTCCGGTAAAATATTGTTTGCTAAAGACCTGCGCATTTCTCTGTAAACAGGACCATTCCAAATTTCTTCTAAGGTTGATTGCCCTATATTTCCGCAGCTTTGCTCCTGATAGCAACAAGCGTGAACTTCGCCGCACTCAGATACAGCCATCCATTCCCAGGGAGAGACGCATTCCCGCAGAGAATGCCGAACGGCTACATCACCGGCGGTCGGCATAGGTTGGGAAGATGTTTCCGGCAGGGCCGGCGATTTTTCAGAGGTTTGTGCAGCTGAAGAAGAAATGGATATTTGTTCGAGGGAAACGGCTTGATTGGCGGTATCGGCTTTCTTCTGTTCAACAAACTTAGGCAGCCCGCCGACCGGTAAAACCAATTCTATCCCTTTAGCTTGGGCGGTTTGTAAAGCTTTCGCAATTTCAGCATTTGCCAGTTCGGCTTGCTCTTCGTCCTGACCAAGCATCTGCTCCCGATAAGAAAAGACCCACCCATTGCGCTCAACTCGCCAATTGGATGTTTCGGTTGAGTTATAGTCATGGAGAGGCCAGAATGAAACTGCATCGGCGCCTAACTCATGAGCTAACAAAACTAAAGAATTTAGTTCCATTAAATTTTCTTTCATTAAAGTCATATTGAGAATTACTAGTGGTTTTTTTAATGACAATTTTCTTTTTTGTTCAAGTAAATATCTTATATTTGAAATAGTCTTATCAAGATTAGAATTTCTTATTTTTTTATAGGTTTCAGGTTTTGTAGCATCTAAGGAAAAACTAATCTCATCTAAAGGCGATTCCAGAATTCGATCTGCTAAAGTTTTATTCAAAGCTACAGCATTACTGCTAACTGCCATGCGCGGTTTGACTTTATGTGTTTGTTTTATATATTCCATTATTTTCCAAAATGCTGGACTTATAAGTGGTTCACCACAGCCCATAAGCTGAAATTCACCCGCTCTAGCTATATAATCTTCAAATAAAGTCAGTTTTTCAAGATCGAAATGTTTTCCATTCCCTAATGGGCTAAAAACATGAAGGCACATTATACATTGAAGATTACACATTGATGTAGTTTCAAAGCCTAATTTCCAAGGTGTACAAGTCAATATTTCAGCCCTTGATTCAAGATCTGAAATATATTTAAACCAATTGGCATTTTTTTTATCTGAATTTGAGTTAAGTTTATATTGTAATAATTTAATAAAATAATCAAAAAATCTCAATATAAATTTAGAAATTCCATCCTTTTTAAGTATACCATACCCTCTTTTAAAAATATAAATCATCTAATTTCTCCAAATATGACATAATAAACATGACGATCTCTGCTGCAGTATCTGAACAAAAAGTGATGCAGTTAACAGACTTTTTATCGTTTTTTATCGCAAGGCATTAAATTTTAGTTGATTTTTATATAATTTGCATTAACTAGAACTTGATGCGCTTTAAAAAATCAGTAAACATAATATTTTAGAAGCTGCTCAAATTAAACAAGCCATTAAAAATTGTGATTCAGTTCTTTCTCTCAGAGATAGAGCAATTTGATTGCCAGCTTTTTATACTGGACTCCGTAGCATTGATATCGCTAGGCTTTGAGAATATTCTGATAAATCTTAGCGACCACCTCAGGAGCATGGCGAGCGGCTATGAAGGCTCTGACCTCTTCAAAATTAGGGCCTTGCTCAAAGCGTTCCATAAGTTCCTGCGGGGTGTTCCATAGACAGGACGCCGGCAGCGCCTCCGACATGCCGGGGCAATCTTTTATCAGCGGACGCAGCCCTAAATTGACGGCTTCCGCAGGACCCGGTCCGCCGGCGACCAGGGGAGCAGCCAAATAAAAGTCTTTATCCGACAAAAAGGTTTTAAGAGGGACGTTTGGCGAGATGAAGACCTTTTTGGCGAAGCCGCTTTTAGCTATGAAATGGGCAAAAGCCGCCTGCAATGCGAAATTGGAGAACGTTCCGGTCAAATGCAGCTCGACTTCTGTTTTCACCTCGATTATTCTCCGAAAGGTCTCCAACATGACCATAAACCCGGAAAACAGATCGAACGGGCCGGTCGCCGCAATCTTTATTCCCTTACGTTCCGAGGGCAGCGGCTTGAAATTGGCTAAATCTATCGGTCTGGAAAATACGTGAAGCCGGGTTCCGTGTCTGATGTTTTTTGCCGACGAAACAAATTGTTCCCGTAAGAAATTCGTCTCAAAGACGATATCCGTTATTCTTTCAAAAACTATGTTTTTATAAGCGCCTTCCAGCACCTCGTTGCGATCGAGGCGTAAGACGACTTGCCTGCCCGCGAGCAAACTCGGATCTTTGGTGAGGATCGCCGAGATGTCCCAACACCCTTCGAGCCAGATGGGACCGGTTCTGCCGACCGCTTTAAAGTAAGGCTCCGGCTTTAAATTCACGACCTTAACCAGGTTCAGTTGTTTATCTAATATGGGAAGCACCGGGGCGAGACTCTCTTCACGGTAGGGCGGACACATGACGGTCAAATGACGAGCGCCTACGTTTTGATGAGAGCTTGCCTCGGGTTGATGCTGAAGGCTGCTGATGAAGGCTTCGACTTCCGGCTGGTCGGGCTTGAGCAGTAGGGATCGTTTGGCGTGTTCAAGAGCGGCTTTTGGTCTTCCGCCGGCTTTTTCCAATTTGGCTAGAAGCGTCCACAAGGAGCTGTCGTTTTGGTTGGCCGACAGAAGCCTTTCCAAATGCGGCCTGGCCTTGTCGTATTCATTCATCGAGATAAGGGTCAACGCCAGATTTTTCCGAGCCTCGCCATGGCCCTCGTCTAAGCTCAGAAGCTTGTCGAAAGCTTTTACGGCCTCGCTGGAGCGGCCCACGGCCTGCAAAATCACCCCCATGCTGATTAAGGCCCTTGGGTGATTCGGGTTGTGAGTCAAAACTTTGGAAAGCAAGACTATGGCCTCTTGAGAATCGCCGGCGCGGAAAGCCTGTTCAGCTTTAATTACTGTTTCTTCCATTTTAATCCAGTGCTGATGAGTCAATCATAAAAACGTAGATAAAAATCAAACCATCGACCATCACAACCTGCCGCATTTTCAGCAAATGCTTTAAAGACCGTCATTCGAATCCACTGGGGATTTGAAGTCCAGAAGCTTCCAGGGAAAATCGCTGTTGTAGCCGTCAGGTTCGAATACAACCGCCACATCCATTATCGGACCCACCTCTAAAACTCTGGAAGAGAGGTTGAAGCCGGAAACGTTTTGGCGAGTGAAGCCGTCCGAGAGCCTTAAAGTGACTCTGCCCCATTTGGAAGTCACGGCGTCCAACACTTTAACGTTGCGTAAAATGAAGACAGGGGCCGGATGACCTTGACCGAAAGGCTCCAATTGAGACAAAGAATCCGCGAGAGTCTCAAGGTCGGCCAAGTCGGCGTCCATATCCACCAAAAGCTCCGTTTCGCCGGCTTCGTTAAAAGGCTCGGAGCAGGCCGCCTGTTCAAAGGCTTCCTTAAACGCTTCCAGGCGGGACATTTCCAACTTCAGTCCCGCCGCTTGGGAGTGCCCGCCCATTGAAAAACACAGCTGCCTCACCTTCGTCAGGACGTGGTAGAGATTAAAACCCCCGGCGGTACGGCCGCTTCCCACCGCCATGTCGCCTTCGATAGTCAATATGATGGTCGGCTTTCCGCTTTTTTCCGCGACCTTCGAGGCCACCAGTCCCAATACGCCTTTAGGCCAGCCCTCTTTGACCAAAACCACCGTCCGACCGTCGCTTGAGACGTCATGCTCGAGCATCTCCAAAGCCTCTTCGACGAGTTCGCTTTGGGTTTCCTGGCGCTGCCGGTTAAGCTCGTCGAGCCTGCGGGCAAGTTCTTCGGCCCTGATAGGGTCTTGGGTGAGCAGAATTTCCAAGGCGGGTTCAGCGCTTCCCAACCTTCCGGCGGCGTTGAGTCGTGGGGCAATCTTGAAAGCCACGTCACGCACCGATATTCGAGTTTGGTTATCCAGCTTCAGAGAGCGCCTCATGGCTACAAAGCCGGGCCATTCGGAAACCTTGAGAAATTCCAGCCCATGGCGGACCATAGTGCGATTTGGTCCGATAAGAGGAGACATGTCGGCTATGGTGCCCAACGCCACCAGACAAAGATGCTCGACGAGCGACGGCGGCTCGTTGGTCAAGCCTAAAGACATGCAGGCCTTTCTGGTGGCCCAGGCCAACATGAAGGCGACGCCGACTCCCGCCAAGGCTGTGGATTCCCAGCCCCCTCCCAGATGCGGATTGATGATGGCGTCGGCGTTCGGGAGCACCGGCGGCAGGTTGTGATGGTCGGTGATTATGACCTCAAGCCCCAGCTTTAGAGCTTCTTTGACGGCCTCATCGTCGGAGACTCCGCTATCGACCGTGATTAAAAGCGACACTTGCTGTTGGTGCAATTCCCTTACCGCCGTCGGAGACAGACCATACCCTTCTTCGAGACGGTTGGGAATTCTGGTCAAGATCCGAAAACCCAAACCTGTCAGAAATCTTTTCAGAAGGGCCGTGCCGGTGAGTCCGTCGGCGTCGTAGTCGCCGGAGACGGCAATCAGAGAATCTTTGCGCCTGGCGTCAAGCAACAGCTCCACCGCCTTATCCATACCGGGCATAGTCTCCGGGCCAGGCAGATCTTTGAGATCGGCGTTTAAGAAATCGAGCACTTCTTGGGAATCTTTAAACCCGCGGCCGGAAAGAAACCGCCCGAACTTCAACGGTTTATTCAAGCTATGGGCCATCTCGTCGGCCGCTTGAGGCTCGCTAGGGCGGTATTTCCAGAGCATTCATTCCTCTATCCTAAGGCCAGAGCTGCGCTGTCAAGGGCCTTGATGCTGTCTCTAAGGGCGGCGGCTCTCTCGAAGTCCAAGTCGTCGGCAGCCTGTTTCATTTCCAATTTAAGCGCCTTTAAATACCTGGGTATCTCTTCGACCGGGATATCCAGGCCGACAGGCTTGACGGGAGTTTTAGGCACGGTGACGTAATCGGCCTCCCAGATCGAACCGCCGATGCCTTCGATGTTCTTGATGATGGAAGCTGGAGTGATGTTGTTTTCGGCATTGTATTTGAGCTGCTTCTCCCGCCTGCGCTGCGTCTCTTTCATGGCGGTCTCCATGGCGGCGGTCGTACGATCTGCATAGAGAATGACCCTGCCCTCGACGTTTCTCGCGGCCCTGCCGCAGGTCTGAATGAGTGCGCGAGCGCTGCGCAAGAAACCTTCTTTGTCGGCGTCAAGTATGGCGACCAACGAGACCTCAGGCAGATCCAGCCCTTCTCTTAAAAGGTTGATGCCGATCAGCACGTCGAATACTCCCATCCTCAAATCTCTCAATATTTCGACTCTCTCTATCGTCTTTATGTCGGAGTGAAGATAACGGACTTTTATGCCTTTTGCCGTGAAATACTCGGTCAAATCTTCGCTCATGCGCTTTGTGAGAGTCGTCACCAGCACCCTTTCCTTTTTTTCTATGCACTTGTTGATCTCCGAATAAAGGTCGTCCACCTGACCGGTGGCCGGTCTAAATATCATGGGAGGATCGGTTAAGCCCGTCGGTCTTATGACCTGCTCGCTGATGAGTCCGCTTGAGAGCTCCAATTCGTACTCGGCGGGGGTGGCCGAAACGTATATGGCTTGAGAGAGACGACTGTTGAATTCATCAAAGGTCAAAGGGCGGTTATCCAAGGCTGAAGGTAGCCTAAAGCCGTATTCGACCAAGGTGGCTTTGCGGCTGCGGTCGCCGTGAGACATGGCCCTGACTTGAGGAATAGCTATGTGGCTTTCATCGACTATAAGAAGAAATTTTTTAGGGAAATAATCCAAAAGCGTCGGCGGCGGCTCTCCAGGGGAGCGACCGGTGAGGTGTCTGGAGTAATTTTCGATGCCGTGGCACCAGCCAAGTTCCTTCATCATCTCCAAATCAAACAGCGTCCGCTGGGTAAGCCTCTGAGCTTCAAGGAGCTTATTTTCCTTATTCAACTGCTCCAAGCGGTCCCCAAGCTCTTGCCTAATCGCCTTCATCGCCCTATCGCGATTTTGACTGGTAGTCACATAATGGCTGGCGGGATAGAGCATGACTTCATTGAGCGCCTTTTGGATCTTACCGGTCAGAGGATCAATCTGAGATATGCGCTCGACGGTGTCGCCAAAAAACTCCACCCTCACCGACTCCGACTCTTCGTAAGCGGGAAAGATCTCCAGCGCGTCGCCTCTGACCCTAAAGACGCCTCGGTGAAAGTCGTAGTCGTTTCGATCGTACTGCATTTCAACGAGCTTGGCCAGGATGCTTTCCAAGGGTCTGTCCACCCCTTTTTCAAGGTGGAGCATCAAGGCTTGATAGGCTTCGGGAGAGCCTAAACCATAAATGCATGATACGGAGGCGACTATCAAAACGTCGTTTCGATCAAGAAGGGTACGGGTCGCCGAATGACGCATCCGGTCGATGGCCTCATTGACTTGACTGTCTTTTTCGATGAAGGTGTCCGAATTGGGGATATAGGCTTCAGGCTGATAGTAATCGTAATAAGAGACGAAATACTCCACCGCATTGTCCGGGAAAAACGACTTGAATTCGCCGTAGAGCTGGGCGGCTAGGGTTTTATTGGGCGCCAACACGAGCGTAGGAAGGTTTACGCGAGCCACGACGTTGGCCATGGTGAACGTTTTGCCGGAACCGGTGACCCCCAACAAGACCTGGGAAGGAACCCCGTCGTTGAGGTTTTCCACCAATTGGTCGATGGCTTGAGGTTGATCTCCCTGTGGCGTGAAATCGCTTTTAAGTTGAAAAAGTCGTTTCATCTCAAGGGTTTAGGGCCTTTCGAAATGGAAAATATGATTTTTTGCCGGTCGCTATTGAAAATTGCTCTTGAAAAATGCTCAGCGCAGGCGCGGCAAGATGCCAAGCGGATTAAACAGGCTGACTAAGCGGGTAAAAAAACCAAAACCCCCATACAGGGGCAAAAGTAAGCGGAAAAATTCCTATATTTGAAATATTACGGTGCGGATTGGATTAATCCCTAAATTTTAGCGAATTATATCAAATATTGCCGTAAAAAGCAAAAGGCTTGAATTGGCGGGGTGTAGATCTGCCGGAAACCGCAAAAATTGTCCGATGATGATGCGGTCATTGGTCATGGCTCTGCTGGGGGCGCTTTCATG
>JAISZP010000171.1 GCA_031269135.1 Deltaproteobacteria bacterium
ATCATAACTTACCTCTGAACTTTCTTAAAAAAATCACTGCTTATCTGTTCATTAAAAGTCAAACTAAAACTAATTCAACTCATGAATAAACATAACATAAATCAAGAATCAAATCAAGAGATAATTGAACAGATGAGTAAATATACTTAACTACTGAATTCGATCAATCTAAGAATAAAGAAACTCTTCATGGACTTAGACGGCCCCGACCAACGTCGCGCCTAGTCTCGTCGCCTTTGGCGATCTGCGGCGGATCGTCGAAAGATGTCGCAATCATATAGGCGGCTTGCCTATCATGGGCAAGGAGGAAGGCGCGCGACATAAGAACGTCAAAAAAAGTCTAGGTCTTTCGCCGATATTCAAGAGCCTGCTTTAAGGTTCCCAAATCGACGTATTCTATATCGACGCCTACAGGAAGCCCTCGCGCCAAACGAGTGACGGTGAATTCCCTGTTTTTCAAGCGTTCGGATATGTATACGCATGTGGATTCGGCGTCGGAGGAGCCTCCGGTGGCGAGCAAGAGCTCTCTGATAGGCTCGCCTTTGGCCGATAAGCCGTCTATACGTTCAAAGAGCTGCTCGATATGCAGATCTTCCGGTCCGATGCCCGACAGAGGGCTGATGACTCCGCCCAGCACGTGGTATAAGCCTTTATATAAGCCGCTGGCTTCAATGGCTAGAAGATCCGCCGGACTCTCCACCACGCATATCTGACCGCTGTCTCTGCTTTGGTCGGAGCATAGCGGGCAAGGATCCGCGTCTGTGTAGTTATGACACTTCGAGCAGAATTTGATCTCTTCTTTGACCGCCGTTAAAGCGTTCGTCAGCGCCCTAACCTCGGAAACGTCACAGCTTAAAAAGTATAAAGCCAAACGAGTGGCGCTTTTAGTCCCTAAACCGGGAAGCTTAGAGAGGCGCTCTATGAGATCGGTGATTTGAGGTGGATGCTTTGCCGCCATCCAAATAATCCTTTTAGCGATCCTTTTAGGTGGTCATCAAAAAAAACGACGCGCACACAAGCCGCAACTGAACTCCACCGCAGAACTCGAGAAAACCTTCGACATTCTACTTGCGGAGATGATTAAAGTCCAGTCAATATAGTCTAAAACATCAGCGAAACACAACATATATTTTTTGAATGCGGCAGTTCCACTTTTGCAATCATCAGCTCAAGCAGTCCCAATTTTTGAACCGTAATTTTTTTGCCTCCTGTTTTTTCGCTAATCTATATTTTTCGCTTGCCTATACTTTCGCTGACCTAATCTTTTCTATAATCTATATTTTTCGCTGACCTAGCAGGCGGGGCATTGCTGAAGCCCGTGATTGTCTGAGAGATGTGATTGCCTGGAACATGTGATTATCTGAGAGATGTGATTGTTTGAAACCTGTGATTGCCTGGAAGATGTGATTGTCTGGAAGACGTGATTGTTTGAAACCTGCGATTGCCTCGAGCACATGCCTGCCTGCAGCCCGTAGCGGCTGATAATCAAAAAATCTAAAACTCCAGTTTCGCCTGCTCGCTTCCCGTAACCCCTTCCCTTTCACCCGCCTCTTTCACCAGCATAGCCTTGAGCGTCCAGGTCAAAAGACGAAGGCGGCGATATTGCGTAAAGAGGCGGAAGGCTTTAGGTCGGACAGAGTCGCCTATCTCAGCGCTGGTCTTGCAGCGCCTTAGCCCTTTAGCCCCTTAGCAGCTTAGCGTCTTAGCCGCTTATCCCTTTAGCGCACATGATCCGTTTCCAACCAGACGAAAGAGCACAAAAATTACATCTTCTTTTCACGGCCTCTCCATAAATTCGCCACATCGATTATCTATCATGATCTTGAATCTATCTTGAATCTTTCTTGAATCTTTCTTGGTTTTTCTTTCGATCTCGATAGTCAACGCCAATTGGCCTAATAAATCGACACTTTGAGGTGAATCATGGAAACGATCTTTGCGATACTTGGCATATTAGTTCTGAGCAGTCTGGTCATCGGGCTGGGCTTGACGTGCGTCACCCTTTACCGAAAGCTGACGAACAACAAGCTGGCACGTCCGCAAAACGGCCAAGAAGCCAAACAAAGCGGAACTCAAAATTCATCTAAAAACAATATTGCACCATGGAGCAAAAATACTGAAGGTTCTCTTGGATTGGTGGTGCGGTTGGTCATCATCTCCGGTTTGGTGTTGGTGATGCTCCTTCCGATTCATATGATACAAAAGCTCGTGACCGAGAGGCTGAGCTACCGAGCTGAAGTCTTAAGCGGTTTAGTGGCCGAGTGGGGACAGCCTCAGACGTTGATTGGACCCATCTTGGCCGTACCTTTCACTATAACAAAGCAGTTGGAAGAAAAAGTGCCGGTGACCATCATCGACTCCACTTCCTTAAATGCCGACGACAAGTCGAAGGATAAAACCGCAAACGGCTCCAACCAAAACACTGTATTTAATACGGTTTACCGAAAGGTCACGGAAGTGAAGATCGCCGCTTTAACACCAAAGAATTTGGAAATCGACGGAGTGATCTCGGCGGAATCGCGTCAACGGGGAATCTACAGCGCCTTGGTCTATTCCAATGACCTTAAAGTCAAAGGGAGCTTTAAACTACCTAGCTATGAAGAATTCGTCGGCGCCCTTCCCTACGGTCGACAAATAACGGAGGTCCACTGGAATCGAGCCAAGGTGGTGGTAGGCTTAAGCAACGTCAAAGCCTTCAGGAGCGTGAGCGCTCTTGACCTCGGCGGAAATCTTCATGAATTCACTTCCGGCTCCGGAGAGGCCTCTGGACTCCCGAGAGGTTTTTCCGCAGTCGCCGATCTGTCAAATAGGACCGGAGAGCTTGAATTTTCTTTTGCAATGGACATAGCCGGAACAGGGTGGTTCAAGATGGCTCCGGTAGGCGATCAAAACGTCCTAAAGCTAAAGTCTAATTGGCCTCACCCAAGTTTCGGCGGCAGCGGCCTACCCATCACCAGAACCGTCAATGACGCCGGATTTACCGCCGAGTGGCGAGTCCCAGCATTGGTGCGCACTTACCAAAGCATAACGGAAGTCGCCGAACAACCGGCGCCGTCGTCCAGGACATATGGCGAATATGATGGTTATGGCGACTATGACAGTTATGACGACTATAATTATGAATCAAATTACAATGCGACCAATCCAACCATCTACGATGAATATTTAGTGGGCGTCAATATAATATCTCCCGTGAATCAGTACACGCTATCGACCAGATCCATAAAATTCGCCATCATGTTCATCGCTCTCACTTTCTTGATATTTTTGTTGCTGGAAATCAATTTCTCCAAAACCCAGAAACGCCGCCTTCACTATATTCAGTATGGAGTCATCGGCCTGTCGTTGGCTTTGTTCTACTTGATCTTGCTCTCCTTTTCGGAGCATTTCGGCTTCGGGTGGGCTTATTTAGTCGCCACCGTTCTAGATATAGCCATGATCGGACTCTATTGCCTGGCGACTACCGATCGCCGCAACTGCATAGCCATAACAATCTCGCTGGCCGGGCTATACAGCGTTTTATACGTGATCTTGAACCTTGAGGATTATGCGCTGCTTACCGGAACGATCATCTTAATACTGGCGATGGTCGCTGTCATGGCTTCGACCAGAAAACTCAACACCTCTAATTCCGTCGGCATTTCGACCGCGCAGCAAGAAAATTGCAGTTGACTATCCGCCGCCCTCGCCGATCGCCGCCATCAATCACCTTCATTGATTACTGCGGTGTTTAGCCTTCAGTCTGAATACACAAATCGCTGATAAAACACGGCTTTCCATATATTTGGGCGTGACTTGCATTGGCCGCGAGCAACAGTTAAAAGCGATCGCATCTAAATAACATCTTGACGTCAGATGTCGCATCAGTTAAATTCAACATACGTAGTGTGACGTTTTTCGTTGGAATGTTAGATGAGAATTTTCAAAAGCAAGTCATTTTCACAGTTTAGTCGTAATAATGAGATTGCCGACCAGCAACTGCTTAAAACCGCCCGCGAAGTGGAAAGAGGTCTAATTGATGCAGATCTTGGGGGGTGGGATCATCAAAAAGAGAATAGCCCGCCAAGGGCAAGGTAAATCGGGAGGGTTCAGAGTCATAATATGCTTGAAGATCGGGCAGAGATGTTTCTTTGTTCATGGTTTCGCCAAATCAAGCCAGGACAATATATCAACAGACGAACTGAACAATTTCAAAGAAGTTGCCAAAATGTTGTCGAGTCTGACGGAAGACCAACTCAGGGCGGCGATTGAAGCTGGAAAATTCCAGGAAGTTACGGAGCCACCATCATGACAAAAAAATATAAAAGTGATGTCGGCAAGTCCGTCCATACGGTGGTTGAAGGGTTGCATCAAATCGGCATCGTCGATAAAGTCACCATGCGCCGATTTGACGCCTCCTGCCTGGTTCCGGTCGATGAATTGAATCCGGAAGAGATAAAAGAGATCAGGAAAAAGGAGCACCTTTCCCAGAGTGTTTTTGCCCATTACTTGAATGTCTCTAAAAACCTGGTCTCCGATTGGGAAAGGGGAGTCAAACGGCCAGGCGGCCCGGCCCTGAAGCTTTTGGCAATTGTTAAAACCAAGGGTTTGGAAGCCATCTCTCTGAATTAAAGAGATTAAGCGAGTCAACATGCCACAGGTATTGATGAATAATCAAAGCATCGCAGAACCGCTGATTGATGATGATCGGCTCCGATTTTTTGCTCCAAATTTGCTCCACTGAAGTTATAAAAAGACGACATTTCATGAATATCCATGAATCGTCAACAGATTGATTTTAAAAGATATATAACCTAACTACTTGATTCTATTCGGCCCGAATAGAGATTCGTAATCATTAGGCCGCAGGTTCAAATCCCATCGCTCTCCAGTTAAATTAAGGGGTTAGTCGAGTTGTCGACTAGCCCCTTGAGCATTGTGGGTACCATGCCGCCCGCGAAGAATTTTTTCATAGCAAAGCAATGACT